>CANRHM010000101.1 GCA_947630415.1 uncultured Bacilli bacterium
GTTTGGTACAACTATGACAAACAAGAGTGGGCCAATGCGGTTACCGTCACGAATGGAACAAGAGCAACCTATCAAGGAATGAATCCAGGGGAAGAAGTAAAAATGACAGATATCTTACAGATGTGGGTATGGATACCGAGATACAGTTATACCATAAAATCAGAAGATGGAGAACATTACTATGGAAAGAAAGAAGATGGAAGAAAGGACGAACCAAATCAATTATTACCTGGAGAAATTGATATCAAATTTATTGGAGTAGAAGATAAAGATACCAAAGGAAGTGCACAGTATACAGGTTCACAACCTAAAAATTGGTATACCCCACCAGGCTTCACATTTGGAGATGAGGAACTTTCAGGAATATGGATAGGTAAATTTGAAACTGGATACAGTAGTGGAGAGGGAACTGGAGTTGGTGCGACAAATACCGTCGCTGCTCAAAGTGATACAGAAGAACCAAATCGAGCCATTATCAAACCAAATGTATATAGTTGGCGAGGAATTCGTGTATCAACATTAGATTTAGTTTCCCGAAAAATGGTAAGTCCTGGCAATGTGTTTGGGTTTGACCAAAGCACCTATGATAGTCATGCAGCAAAGAATACCGAGTGGGCATTAATCTCCTATCTTACGCAAAGCAAATATGGGAAATATGGAAATAGTTTATATAGTGGAGCGAATAAGGAAGTGTATATGAATACATATAATGCTTATATGACAGGTTGTTCTAGTGGTCTGCCAAGTGCTGCGAGTGCTTCCACTTGTGGCAATGCTTATGATGTGATGACTGACCGAGGAAGTGGTCAAGGTTATGCTGGAGCCGGAGCTTCATCAACTGGAAACATCACCGGAATATATGATATCAATGGTGGATCTTGGGAATACACAATGGGAGTTTTAGATAAAAAATCTGGAAATACAAAAGAAAATAATTCTGGTTATACTGGACTGTTAACAGATGGAAGTGCCTTTCAAGGACGTGCATGGCCAGATGCAAAATACTATGACCTTTATATAAGTGATGATTACGAAACAGCGTGCGAAGGGAGTCACTGTAAAGGCCATGCCTTAAATGAATTTGCTAGTTGGTATAATGATGCATCTATTGCACTGAATACAACATTACCATGGCTAATTCGTAGTGGTGGGCCTACAGGTGCTACAGGTACTGGCATTTTTTATTTCAATGGATCTCGTGGTGGAATTTTTAATGATGTTTCGTTCTGCCAAGTCCTCACGCCTATGAAAAAATAAAGTGTAAACTTGACAATTTAAGATGAATATGCTATAATGTAGCATGTAATGGAAATGGCACACTATTCTAGTCAATTCCTTTATTACGAAGACGGGATTAAACCACCGTTAAAGAGCACATCTGTGAAACTTCTGGTGTTTGCTTCTTACGCCCAGTTTGGGGTGGATGCTGGAAGGAATGGATAATGGGTAGTCTGTAATGGCATATAGATGAAACCCACTATCTTGGAGACCTAAACTTGTGGGATACCTATACGTGGAAACTGATGGATATCTTACGACTTAGGAAGAACCTACTATGTGGCGAAAGTTATGAGTAGCGTAGCTTGTCTTGCGTGGAAAAGTTGGGATTTGTGAGCTGACCCGATAGATTGGCCAAACCTATTGGATAAACTGCACAATGAAATCTTATCTGCAAAAAAGAATTAGTAATAAAGATTGGGGAGGAAATCTCCTAGAGTGATGTCATTTGGGATTGCAGTGGGTACTAAGTGGTGATCAAGCCATACAAATTGTATTCGTCTTTCGAAAGGGGGAACCGCGATATTGGTAACGGTATCGTAAAGACGAGGGAAATCCTGCTTGACCTAAGACCCAAAGTTTACCAAAGGATTGCCAGCCATGTTATTGAAGTTAAAAGCAAACTTGTGTTGCTTTTTTTTGTTTGTTATAATGAACACAGGTGGTAATAATGAATCGTGAGGAAAAAAGCAAAATAAAAAAAGAACTCTATAATTTAGAAGTACAAACTAGAAGAAAAGAGAAAAAAAAGAAAAGTTTAGTTAATTGGAAATGGATTATAACAATTTTTTGTTTAGCTTTTCTTCTTTCATTTTTACTTTCTTTTGTATCAGAGACAACAATTAAGAAAGCAACTCTTCCTTTAAGTATTTTGATTACATTATTTTTTATCTTTTTAGGTATTTTATTTGATGTTATTGGAGTGTCAGTGACTGCTAGTGATGAAAAAATATTTCACTCAATGAGTTCAAGAAAAGTAAAAGGAGCTAAAGTCGCAGTTCTTTTTAAAAAAAATGCTGATAAAGTTTCTAGTTTTTGTTGTGATGTAATAGGGGATGTTTGTGGAATTGTATCTGGTGCATCAGGTGTTACTATTACAGCTTTATTAATTCAAAACTTTGGCTTTAACTTATTATTAACGACTTTAGTCGTCACAGGAATAATTTCTGCTTTAACTATTGGTGGTAAGGCTCTTGGAAAGAGTTTTGCGATTAACAAAAGTAATATTATTCTTTATCAGTTTGCCAAATTTGTTTCAATATTTTATCGAATTTAAGGAGGCAATAAAATGATACAAGTTGATCATGTAACTTTAACTTTTGGTAAAAGAACTTTATTTGAAGATGTACAATTAAAATTTGTCCCAGGTGCTTGTTATGGGTTAATTGGGGCTAATGGTGCTGGCAAATCTACATTTTTAAAATTGTTGACTAAAGAACTTGATACAACTCATGGTGAAATTATTATAGGTAAGGACGAGAGAGTTTCGTTTTTAAGGCAAGATCATTATGCTTATGATAATAAAAGAGTACTTGATGTTGTGATGATGGGTAACCAAGAATTATGGGATATTATTGAAGCTAAAAATAGTCTTTATTCTCAAACAGAATTTACAGATGACGATTACATGAGAATGGCTGAATTAGAATCATCTTTGGTTATAATGCTGAACAAGATGCCTCACTTTTACTTAATAATCTTGGAATTAGTCTTGAATATCATTCTTTACTTATGAAAGAAATACCTGTCAAGATGCGAGTTAAAGTCTTACTAGCCCAAGCTCTTTTTCAAAATCCTGATATTTTACTTTTAGATGAACCAACAAATAGTTTAGATAGAAGTGCGATTAAGTGGTTAGAAGACTTTTTGATAGATTATCAAAATACAGTGATTGTTGTTTCTCATGACCGTCATTTTTTAAATAAAGTCTGTACTCATATTGTTGATATTGATTTTGGAAAAATGAAAATTTATGCTGGAAATTATGATTTTTGGTATCAATCAAGAGAACTAGCTCTTAAACAAATAAAAGAGCAAAATCGTAAAAAAGAAGAAAAAATTAAAGAACTACAAGCTTTTATTGATAGGTTTTCGGCTAACGCTTCTAAATCTAGGCAAGCTACTTCAAGAAAAAAGATTTTAGAAAAGATTGAATTAGAAGAAATAGTTCCTTCATCACGCAAATATCCCTATATTGATTTTAAAATAGATAAGAGTAGTGGAAATGATTTATTGGAGGTTAAAAATTTAACAAAGAGTTATGAAGGTGAAAAATTATTAAACAAAATTTCATTCACAGTTCAAAAGGGTGATAAGATTGCTTTAATAGGTGAAAATGATTTAGCAAAGACATTGTTACTTCATATTTTAGCAAATCAAGAAAAATATGATAAGGGTGAAGTCCATTATGGAAAGACCGTGATTTCTTCTTATTTACCTCAAGATAATAGACCTTATTTTAAAGAAGATGAATCTATTTTAGAATGGTTGGGTAAATTTTATTCAGGAAACGATCAGACTTATCTACGATCATTTTTAGGAAGAATGCTTTTTAGTAGTGATGAGGTCTTTAAGAAAACTTCTGTTTTATCAGGAGGTGAAAGAGTAAGATGTATGTTAAGTAAAATGATGCTTGAAAGTCCTAATTTCTTACTTTTAGATGAGCCAACTAATCATTTAGATCTTGAAAGTATTACTTCACTTAACAAAGGTCTTGAAAATTTTCAAGGGGAAATAATTTTTACAAGTCGAGATTTAATGCTTAATGAAACTTTAGCTAATAGAGTTATTGAAATTCAAGCTGATGGAACTATTTTGGATAAAAGATGTAGTTATGAAGAATATTTTGCTTGGAAAGAAAGAAAAAAGTAAGAAATTTGTGAAAATTAAGAGAAATATCTTGAAGAAAGTAGAAATTTTTAAGAAATATGTTATAATATAGGGCAAGGAGGAGCGAATATGGAAAAAAATAAAAAAGAAAATTTAAAAACGGTAGCTATTATTGTATTAGTTTTAGTAGTCGTTTTTGGAGGAAGTTTCTTTGCTTCTGAATTAAGTGGCAAAAGTAAAACTTATAATAAAGTAAGTGAATCTTCTAATACTTCAAGTTCATATCCTGAAACTGAAGATATTCCTGAAGATGAACAAGGGGATTTTAATGACATTGATATTGATGAGTATCTAGCTCTTAAAAAGGGTTCTGAAAAATCTATTATATTTATTGCTAGACCTGATTGTTCTTGGTGTCAACTTTATACCCCAGTTATGAAAAATATAGTTTATTTATATGGTATTAAAGTTAATCATTTAAATACTAATGAATTAACTGATGAGGGAAAGACAAAATTACTTGAATCTGATGAATATTTCAATAACGGTTATGGAACACCACTTACTTTAATTGTTCAAAATGATGAGATTGTAGATATTATTGAAGGATATAGTAGTAAAGAAGATACAATAACTTTCTTTAAGAATAATGGTATTATCAATGAATAAGACTTATTCATTTGTAAGACAATTTATGGATAAATATCCTATGAC
>CANRHM010000102.1 GCA_947630415.1 uncultured Bacilli bacterium
CATTCTATATCTAAAATGTTTTTCATAATTATTGTTTTCTGCTTCTATCGTTTCTCTATATAAGGTCTTTGCATTTATATCTTCTTCTAATATTTCTGGTACCCTACTATCATATAATCGATTATATAAATTTAAATTGGTATTCGTTGGTAATTCTCCAGGGGTAGGTACACTTTCTTCTTCTCCATTTGTTTCTGTTAAAGTGGTTATATAGGTTTTTACTAATCTCTCCGGTAATTCTTTAACATCAGCACCCAAAGTTACTTTAGTCAAATAAATTTCATAATAGATGGGTGCACCTTCAGTTTTAGCTCTTACATCAAAATCAAATACTCCATCTTGTTCACTTGTTAAAACCTCTCCAGCAGCATCACTCATTGGAAAAGAATTAATTAAAGATACTCCTCCATCTTTACTTTTTGTTTCATCATACACAAAAGTTAAGTTTCCTGTTTGAATCTTATTCTCTGTTGTTCCTTGTCTTGAATACTGATACAAAGCAAACGTTGCTCCTACGGTTATTAAGATTAAACTTAATACAAGTAGTCCTACTGCAAGTAATTCTTTCTTATTTCTTTTCTCTTTCATAATTGCACTACTCCTTTATTATTTATACTTTCCATTATAGAGTGTTTTTATAATTAAAACTTAAAAGTTAACTAAAAAGAAACTATTTTGTTTCCTATGTTTACATTTCTATTATAAAACTACCCCCCCCCATGTCAACTTTTTGTTAATTTTTTTTCCAAAAAAAGGACTTGTTGTCCTTAATTGTTAACAGAATGATGTACAGGAGTTGTGGCCATGGTAATAGGAGCAAAAGTATAACCATGTTCCTTACCATAGACAATAATATCTTCGATCGCTGCTGCAGTGAAACTCTTGATATCGTGCATCAACACAATATTGGCACGATTCAAACGAAGCGATTTTGTAACATTGTTGTAAACACCTTTACTAGAAGTCGTCTCTCCGGCGTCCCCACTTGATACATTCCAGTCAAAATAATGATAACCTCTTTTTTCTACTTCTTTGGTTAAAGTCGTCATAATACCTTTGCTATAATTTCTACTTACCGTATTACTACTACCACCTGGGAAACGGATGATATAAGAAGTTTCTCCTGTAATCTTTTTTACACGATTGCTTACTTTATTTAAATCATTAAAATAACCATCGACTGAAGAATAAACGGTTTTATAATTATGAGATGCCGTATGTAAGGCAACGGTATGGCCTTCTTGATATTCTCTTAAAATAACACTATCAGAACCAGACATTGTGACAAAGAAAGTCGCTTTAACATTGTACTTCTTTAATACATCTAGAATCTTGGTTGTACTAGTATCATTAGGTCCATCATCAAAGGTTAAATAGATAACACCACTATTGCTAGGTGCTTTTTGAACCACTACTTTTCTAGTAACCGAAGTTTTATTACCCATGGAATCCGAAACTGAATACGTTAATGTATAGGTGCCTTCTTTATCTTTATTGACACTTCCTGAAACTTGTACTTGTTTCGTTAAATCACCATCGCAGTTATCACTTGCTTTATAACCTGGTTCGGAATATGCTTTACCTAAAATTAAATACGTAGTGGAAGATCCAGTTAACGTAATTTTAGGTTTATCATCATCCTTTTCAGTTATAGTTCTAGTGTCCGTAGTACGATTTCCACTAGAGTCTACAACGGAATAATTAATTTTTCCTTCTTCCTCTAAAGTGGCTACTTGGCTGGTTAAATCCCCATCGTAATTATCGGTTGCACTATAGCCTTTTTCTTCGTATTTTTGACCCGGACACACCACAACGTCTTTATCTCCTTCTAAGGTTAAAACAGGTGGTTCTTTATCGACAATAAAAACTTTACGAACTAAACTTTTCGAAAAGAAAGATTCTTTATAAGTATACTTAATTTCATATTCTCCTAATTTGGTAGCATCCACCTTGTTATCAACAAGAATATTTCCATTTGTTTCTTTTCCTAAACGATAAAGTTTGGCTCCTTCATCGGTATACGTATCGGGATACGCTACTTCAATAGTACTATTACCTACTAACACAAGGGATGGAAAGAAAGCAAAATAATAGATTCCTACAAGAAGAAAGGGTACTAGGATTAAGCCTAAAATAAGAAAGATTTTTTTCTTTTTACTCTTTTTAGGAGTAATTTCTTCTACTTCGTCTTTTTGTCTTGGAGTCCTTTCTTTATCTTTAAAAGTATGTTCTTTATCTTTAAGCGATTCATCTTTTTCTTTTTTCATGGGAACTACCTCCATCCTATTATCCGTTTTCATTATACAACTAGATTCTAATTTTCGTAAAGAAAAAAGAAGGTTAAATTTCTTCTTTCATTTTCTGATAAAAATAACTATCACGTAAACGCAAGGCTCCTGCTTCTTCTTTTTTATTTGTATTACTAAACGTGGTAGGAGTAATTCCTAACGTACGAATAGCCGTGATATAATCTTTGGCTTTTGGAAAATATTCAAAATTCGAATCAAAGAAAGATAATTGTCCTAGTTTTGCTTCTCCAAAAGTTTTAGGAATAAACCTTCCATGTTCATAAGATAAAGGACAGATTTGAACGACTAATTTATTTAATACTTCTTCTCCTAAAACTTGAGATATTTCCTCAAAAAGCTTGATAATACGTTCTGGATAAATTAAATTGCAGTTATGTAGAGCATGAAGATGCATCAAGTTAAAAGAAGGATATACCGATGGAAGATGCTTACATAAATCGATAAGTTCTTCTAAAGATCCAAATTGATACGTATACATGGCAGGTTCTATATGAATATTCACATTTTCCTTTAGAAACGGTTTTAATAGAGCAATCAATTCTTTTTTCTTTTTAGTCCAATTTTCTACTTTACCATTTCCTAAATTTAAAATAAGATTGGATGATCCTAACTTTTGAGCAATTTCGATACAGTGCTTCAACTGTTTCATACTTCTTTCTTGAATTTTTTTATCACTCGTTATAAAATCTATTTCTTTAGGCGCTTTTAAATAAATTTTAACATCATTTTCTTGGGATAGAGTTTTAAAAAGGGAAAGTTTTTTATCTGTCATAGACTTCACTTGATTAAAGTCTAATAGAAGGGCTTGGAGGTGGAGACTAGAAAGCCAAGCAAAGATTTCTTCTTTTCGAGGTTTTTCTTCACTTTTTAGAAAGTTTTCCGGATAACCGTAGACTCCAAATCTAATTTCCTCTTTCGTCATAGGACACCCCACCCTTTACAATAAAATGATAAATTCTATTCTAACACAAATTTAAAACAAAAGAAAAGAAAAAAACAATTTTTTTCTGTGTCGAAATTTGTCGAACGATAGGTTTGACTTTTTTTAAATATTTTGTCATATAATGAAAGTGCAAGGAAGAATTGAAGTAGTTGTAGTCATTTCTGTAGTTCCTTGTTTTTTTATGATTTGTTTTCGTCCGTATCCGATAAAGGATACGTTTTATTTTTAATAAATTCTCGTAAGATTTTTGTTAAGGCTCTTTTTTCAATACGAGATACATAACTTCGTGAAATTTTTAACTCTTTAGCAATTACTTTCTGGGTTTGTTCACTTCTTCCATCCAAGCCATATCTCCTTTTTAAGATATCTTTTTCACGAGGACTAAGAATCGTAAAAAAGTTTTTAAGAAGCGAAATGTTATCTTTCTTTTCAATTTCTTCGATGAAATCAAAGGAAGGCGTCTTTAAAACATCTTGAATAGTAATTTCGTTTCCATCTTTATCATAACCTACAGATTCATTAATAGAAATGTTTTTTAAGTTTTTGTTGTTGCTTCTAAAGTACATTAAAATCTCATTTTCAATACATCTGGCGCAGTAGGTGGTAATTCTAGTACCATGGCTTTTAGAAAACGAGTCAACACCTTTAATAAGACCAATCGTACCAATGCTAATTAAGTCATCTTGGTCGTCCACGGAGTGTTCAAACTTTTTCACAATATGGGCAACTAACCGTAGATTATGTTCAATCAGTTGATTACGTGCCTCCTTATCACCCAGCCGTGCTCGTTCAATATAGTAATCCTCTTCTTCTTTACTTAAGGGATCTGGAAAAACATTATTGGAGTACGAGGCAGTAAAGAAAAAAAGACTTTTCAAAAGATTAATAAGGGATAAAAACATCGTTATCACTTCCCTTACTAATCTATGATAAGTTTGCTAAAATACGACAAAAAAACCAATTAATCTTGGTTCTTTGTATCAAAATAATTTTTTACTTCTTCGTAATCGGAATATGGAAGGTATTCATCACCCAAGGCCATATAGTTATCTCTTCCCTTTCCTGCAATCAAGATGATGTCGTCTTTTTCCGCCATCGATAAAGCCTTTTTAATGGCTTCTTTACGGTCGTTAATACGTAGATAGTTTTGATTCTTAGAGTCTCCTATCAATTGATCCGTAATTTCATCCACCGATTCATTTCTTGGATCATCCATCGTAAAAATGACTAAATCACTTTTTTCTAAGACGATTTTTCCCATGCTTCCTCGTTTTTCTTTTTCTCTTCCACCCGCTGAACCAGTAAGAGTGATAATTCTTCCTTTTTTGATTTCATTTAAAAACGTTAATATGTGATCTAGAGCATCTGGTGTATGGGCATAATCGAGTACAATTTTATAAGGTTGCTGAAAGTCTAGAAATTCCATTCTTCCTTCGACTGGTTTAATGTTTGAAATACGACTAATGGCTTCCTCCATGGTATGGTTAAAACTAACATAAGCAAGTAGACTTGCACAAAGATTAAGTACATTAAAGTCACCAACTAAAGGAGAGG
>CANRHM010000103.1 GCA_947630415.1 uncultured Bacilli bacterium
CTGTGAGGGGCAGTGAGGCTAGCCTTTCACTTAAAGAAAAAGAGAGGTGAAGTCGAGACCTGCCTACTCGACATATAGATGTATTTGAAAGTACAAGGTGAGTTAAGAGAAGTTATTATTGAAAAGAAAAGAACGACTAAAAATACCTATATGCGTGTAAAAGAAGATGGTAAGATTTATGTCACTACAAACGCCTTTACTAGCGATAAAAAGATTATGTCTATTTTAGAAGAACATCTTAAAGATATTGAAAAGATGGCTACGATTCAAGAAAAGAAAAAAGATTATCAGGAACGTTTTTTCTATTTGGGAAAAGAATATGAACCAGTCAGAATGCCAGGAAATGAAGTGCGACTGGGTGAAGTTAAAGTGTTTATTGGAGATAAAGTAGATTTATCTAAATGGTATAAAAAAGAAGCAGAAGTGCTTTTTAAAGAACGACTTGATTTTTGGTATAAGAACTTTTCCTATACCATTCCTTATCCTAAATTACGTCTTCGTTTTATGAAATCACGATGGGGCGTTTGTAATGTTAAGGATAAGGTTATAACGTTAAATGTAGAGCTTATGAAGAAAATGCCTTATTGCCTAGATTATGTTATTGTGCATGAATTATCTCATTTAATAGAAGCGAATCACTCTGCTAGGTTTTGGAAAGTAGTCGAAGAAAATTATCCAAATTATAAAAAAGTAAAAAAGGTTTTGAAAGATTATGAATAGAGGTGCCTTATGTTAATTACCAGTTTAGATAATGATAAAATAAAAAATTATGTAAAACTGAAAGATAAAAAGTACCGGGATAAGACGGGTTTATTTCTTGTTGAAGGACGTCATTTGGTGTTAGAAGCTTATAAAGAAGGACTCATCGAAGAATTGATTTTAGAAAAAGATGAAGTATTACCACTTGATGTACCAACGGTATATGTAACCAATGAAATTATCTATAAAATAAGTGATGTAGAGTCACCTACGCCCATCATGGCGCTTTGTCGCAAAAAGGAAGAAAATAAAGATTTAGGAAATCGTATCTTAGTACTCGATGGCATTCAAGATCCAGGAAATTTAGGAACGATTATTCGGTCTAGTAAAGCCTTTCATGTCGACACCATTGTTTTAGGTGAAAATACCGTCGATGTCTATAATCCAAAAGTCGTAAGATCGACCCAAGGCATGTTATTTCATACGAATATCATAAGGCGTGAACTTTATCCTTTTTTGGAAAATTTAAAAAAAGAAGGATATCCTTTATTGGGAACGAAAGTAGAGTACGGCAAAGATGTTCGTTCTTTACAAAGTAAAGATAAAGAAAAATATGTTTTAGTGATGGGTAGTGAAGGATCCGGTGTCCGAGAAGAAATTCTTGACTTATGTGAGGACTTTCTATATATTAATATGGACGAAGCCGTAGAGAGTTTGAATGTAGCGGTGGCCACCAGTATTTTACTATATGAACTCGATCGAAAATAAAAAGAGGTATCTATGGATAAGGTGTATGTAGGAAAAATTGTCAATACGCATGGCATCAAGGGAGAACTTAGGATTCTTTCTTCTTTTGAATGGAAAGAAAAAGTCTTTTTTATAGGAAACAAGCTCTATATTGGTAAAAAGGAAGAAAAAGAAGAGATTGCAACGTACCGGAAACATAAAAACTTTGATATGGTTACCTTTAAAGGATACCAAAATATTAATGAGGTTTTAAAGTACAAAGGACTTCCGGTTTATGTTACAAGAGAAAGTCTAAATCTTAAGGATAATGAGTATTTGGATAGGGATTTAATTGGCTTTTCTATATTTATGGATCAAGAAAAGAAAGGTATTTTATCTTCGATTAGAACGTTAGCAAAGGGAAATAAAATTTTAGAAGTCGATGCTTTTGGAAAGAAAGTCAATGTCCCTTATCAAAAAGAATTTATTGAAAAGATTGATGGTACTAAAAAAGAAATTCATTTAGCATCGTGGAAGGGGTTGTTTGAATGAGAATTGATGTATTAACCTTATTTCCGGATATGTATCAAGGCTTTTTGACAGAGTCTATTATTAAACGGGCCATTGAAGGGAAAAAAGTGGAAGTTTATATTCATAATTTTAGAGATTACTCCAAGGATCCCCATCATAAAGTAGATGATACCCCCTTTGGGGGAGGGCAGGGTATGGTCTTGATGTGTCAACCGATTTTTGATGCCATTGAAGATTTGAGAAAAGAAGACACCAAAGTCATTATGCTAACGCCTGCAGGAGTTCCTTATAAACAAAGTATGGCTTATGATTTCAGTCACGAAAAACATCTCATTTTGCTTTGTGGTCATTATGAAGGGTTTGATGAACGGATTCGTTCGATTGTCGATTATGAAATCTCGATTGGGGACTACATTTTAACAGGAGGAGAACTTCCATCCATGGTTTTGATGGATTCCATCATTCGTTTACTTCCGGGTGTCATTGAAGAAGAAAGCCATATAAATGAATCCTTTCATGAAAACTTACTCGATTATCCTACCTATACCAAACCGCGTAATTTTAGAGGTATGGAAGTACCTAGTGTTCTCTGTAACGGAAATCATAAGGAAATTCTTTCTTTTCGTGAAGAAATGAGTTATAATAGAACAAAAGAGAGAAGACCTGATTTATTAGAGGACAAAGAGGTGAAGTAAAATGCCTATTCAACAACGTTATTTGATTGTTAAAGAAAAAAACAGCAAAGAAATTAAATACTTTGAATACGACAAAATGGGTGGTTACGACATTAAACCGAATGCCAAAATAAAAGACGCCATTAACGTCAATCGGATGATTTTAATTAATCCCTCTTTGATTTATAAGATGGTCGATAAGAAAATTACCAAGAAATTTAATCAATTAGTGCAGCTTTTATCCGTTGTGTATGAAACCGATGGAGGAGACGAATCGGGAAGTGGTTACCGTGAAGTCTTAGATGAGATTTCAAGATTACGAACCGAAATTCATAATAAATATCGGAATTATTTAGAAGAAGAAAAATACGATTTATTGATGAAACAGTTAGGCATTTTAGAGTATGAGACCAAAGTACGGATGCAAATGTTATTTCAATATTATCAAAATACTTTTAATAATGGAAAATCGCGTTAAAATAAAAATGTCCAGTTATATAACTTGGGCATTTTTTCTTATTCTTGAAAACTCGTTTGATTATGGTAGACTTTACATACATATTGTTTAGAGGATTCTTCATTATCCGAAAGTTGATATAGGTTTTTTAATACTTTTTTATCTTGTCTATAAACATGATTAATTAATCCTAAGGAAAAAGCAACTAAGGCTACCCCAAAGTAGCCAAGACCAAATTTGGCGACATTTTCTACAATGATGTTTCCAAGAAGAGGTTCTTTAACTAATTGTATCGTACTACTTCCTAATAGGGATAGAGCTCCTGCACCAAGGGTTAAATTGCGAAATTTTCGGTCAAACTTCACATTTTCTTTTTGGTGGTAAATCACCTTATCTCTCATTTCTTCATAGGATAAACTTCCTTGTGTAATAGGTTGATTTTCAGTATCTATTTGATTTTCTTTCATAGTTATTTGTCTCCTTAACTAGTTTTACTATAGCAAAGCCTTAAAAAAATGTCAAAATAAACTTGCATAAACCTTATTTCTATGCTACAATTTAAGACGTTAGTGATCCGCTGCTAAAGGGTATGATCACATTAAAAACAAAAAGGAGTGATATCATGGCTAATGTAATTGATAAAATTACAGCAAAGCAAATGAATACGAATCTTCCTGAAATTCGTGTAGGTTACACGGTTCGTGTCGATGTAAAAATCGTCGAAGGAAAAAGAGAACGTATTCAGGCCTTTGAAGGACTTGTAGTCGCAATGAAAGGATCAGGAATTAGTGAAACGTTTACTGTTCGTAAGGATTCTTACGGAGTAGGAGTAGAACGTATTTTCCCTTTACATTCTCCTAACATTGCTAAGATTACGGTTATTCGTAAAGGACGTGTAAGAAGAGCAAAACTTAACTTCCTTAAAGGTCGCAGAGAACAATACAAAATTAAAGAACAAATGGAAAAATAAGGCGAGGCCTTGTTTTTTCTTTTAAAAAAGAGATTCAAAATGCAAAAACTATGATACAATAGAAAGAGGATAGGAGGGATATCCTTGGATACAAAAAAAATAATTAAATCGGTGTCACCTTATGTATTAGTCATTGTGGCGATTGTCTTATTAAAAATGTTTGTAGTAACGACTGTTTCGGTAAGTGGTACTTCGATGAGCCCTACGTTACACGATGGAGACTTGATGATTTTAAGTCGTGTTCATTATTATTTTAATGACGTTCATCGTTTCGATATTGTGGTGGTGCATCACGAAGGAGAAGATATTATCAAAAGAGTTATTGGTCTTCCAGGTGAAAAAGTAGAGTACAAAGATAATACCTTATATATTAATGATCAAAAAGTAGATGAAAACTTTGAACACAAAATAACCGATGACTTTAACTTTAGTAAATTTGATACCGAAGTAGTACCTGATAATATGTACTTTGTAGTAGGGGATAATAGAACAGATTCTTACGATGGAAGGTACTTTGGTTTTATTTCGAAAGATGAAATCAAAGGCTCTGCTAATTTAGTTTTATTCCCATTCAATCGCATCGGTGTTAAAAATTAATGAAAATCTAAAAGACTTCGCAACTACGAAGTTTTTTGTTTTTATGTCCAACTTTTAGTTATGTCTAACTTTAAAAAAGAAACCTTTAAAATAAAGGGTTTCTTTAAAAAATCCT
>CANRHM010000104.1 GCA_947630415.1 uncultured Bacilli bacterium
TACGGTTCTGTGAGGGGCAACGAGGCAAACCTCTCACGTAGAATTTAGAGAGGAGGAGTCGAGTTGTCTACTCGACGAGGAAAATTATGAAAAAAATGAGTAAAGTATTTTTAATATTATTTGTTCTTATTTTAATGACTGGATGTGGAAACGGAGATAAGGAAGAAAAATTAGTTTGTACAACGGTTGAAAATGAAGATGAGATGATGATTGAACAGGTGATTTCGATGACCTATAAAAACGATCAATTAAATCACATGACGATGGAAGCGAATTCGAAGATTACCGATGCTACTGTCCAAGAAAATTGGGAAGACTTTAAAGAATTTATGGATAAAGATAACCAAGAATTTGATAAAGAGGGTGTTCGTTTAAAAGTAGAAGCAGATGATCAAAACTATGAATATAGAACGATTTTAGATATCGATGTTTTAAATGCCAATGAAGAAGTATTAAAAGAACAAGGTTTTGAAGGCCTAAAAGAAGACAATAGTACTTTAGAAGAAAGTAAAAAAATTGCTGAACAAGATGGGGCTATTTGCGTAGTCAAATAAAATTACAAGGAGAACAAATACAAAGTTCTCTTTTTGTATGCGAAAAATTTATAAGTCACTTTTTAAAAAAAGCGGTATAATAAATTACTAGACATTTATATGATTTTAGTTTTAAAAAAAGAAAACAACGAGTAGGCATATATAGGAGGCAAAAATATGAGAAAAATAACCGATTTTATTGTGAAGGGACGTTATGTCTTTTTAGCTTTGTTTTTTATGATGGCACTTTTTAGTTTATATTTATCAACGAAAGTGAATATTAATGAAGATATTATGAAGTATCTTCCACCTTCTTCCGAAGTTAAAATAGGAAACGACCTTATGGAGGAAGAATTTAAAGAGCAAAAGTCGTCTATACTGAATGTGATGTTTAAAGACTTAAAAAGTGAAGAAAAAATAGAGATGAAAGAGAAACTACAACAAGTGGAAGGTGTAAGTTCGGTTGATTATGAAGATACATCGGAATACAATCAAGAAGAATATACGTTGTATGTATTAAATGTGGATGATTATGACCATTCGGCAACTTCTACTAACGTGTATAACTATGTAAAAAATCATTTTGATACGGCTGGAATGAGTGGCTCTATTTATGATGAAAATAAACCGATTTTACCACTTTGGATTGTGTTTTTAGCAATTGGTTGTGCTATGATCATTTTAATTACGTTAAGTGACTCTTATCTTGAACCTTGGCTTTATTTAATTTCTATTGGCGTTGCAGTCTTTGTCAATAAAGGTACTAATATTATTTTTGATAATGTCTCATCGATTACCAATTCTATTGTGGCTATTTTACAACTTGCTTTATCGATGGATTATTCGATTATGTTATCGAATCGATATAAACAAGAAAAGAAGAATTATACCAATAAGATTGATGCGATGAAGGAAGCTTTATATCATTCGTTTAAGTCCATTTTCAGTAGTTCTCTTACCACTGTCGTGGGTTTAATTTCCTTAGTGTTTATGAGTTTTACCATTGGAAGAGACTTAGGATTTGTGCTTGCTAAAGGTGTTTTACTTAGTTTAATTAGCATTTTCTTCTGTCTTCCTGCTTTGCTTTTAATCTTTGATAACTTAATTATGAAGACCAAGAAGAAAACGATTAAGTTCCATATGACGAAGCTAGGTAATTTTGTCTATAAAACAAGATATCCTCAACTTGTATTTATCGTTCTATTATTTATTGCAGCGTACTTTTTAAAGGGAAATATTGTAATTCTCTATACCGCTTCAGAGCAAGACAAAGTAGGAGCGGTCTTTCCTGCCACCAACCAAATCGCCCTTGTGTATAACAATAAATATGAAGAGGAAATCGCTTCTTACTGTAAGGAATTAGAAAACGATACCAAAATTGATGAAGTGTTGTGTTACTCTAATACGATTAATGAGAAATTAGCTTATGATGCAGTAAACCAAAAACTTAACGATTTAGGTCAAGATATTCAAATGGATGAATATTTGATTAAACTTATTTATTATCATTACTATAATCCCGATGAAAATAATAAAATGACTTTGGAAGAATTTACCTCGTTTATTAAATCAGACATCTATAATAATGAAGATTTTTCAGATACTTTAGATGAAGATACCAAAGATAAAGTGGATTTACTAGAAAACTTTACATCTTCTTCTTTAATCAATAAACAAAGAACACCTAGAGAAATTGCTCATCTTCTTAGTATGAGTGAAGAAGATGCTAAAGATATTTTGCTTTACTATAATAGTAAAAAGGTTAAGACAACTATGACCATGCAAGCGTTTATTGACTTTATGTTAAATGATGTTTCTAAAGATAAAGCTTATGCTAAGGCCATGGATATAAAGACGATAGCACAGTTAAAACAATTACAAGCATTTACCAATCTAGATATCCTTAATCAAAAGATGAATGCCAAAGAGATCTCAAAACTTTTGGGAGTCGATGAAAGTATAATTGAGCCGTTATTTTTGCTTTATAGAATGACAAGTGAAAGTACAACGACCATGACTTTAAATGATTTTGCTACTTTTGCTTTAGCCATTTCTAACCAAGATGCTTATAAAGATTTATTTACTGATGAAATGAAGAGCTCTTTACTTTTATTAAAAACTTTGAGTGATGAGACAGTTATAAAAGAAAAACTAAATGTAGAAGAAATGAAAAATACTCTTTCTAACTTTGGTTTAAATATGGATGATGCTAGTCTATCTCTTCTCTATACCATTTACACAGGAAATAGTTCTAGCTCTACCTTAACCTTAAAGGAGTTTGCTACTCTTGCAATAGAAATCAGTAAGGAAGAAGCTTATCAGTCTTATTTTAGTGAAGAAGCCTTAGAGTCTCTACAAATGTTGATTTCGTTAAGTACTTATTACGATCAAGAAATGTCCAATACCGAATTGTATCAATTGTTTGGAATTGATGAGAGGACGGCTCTTTTATTAAACTTTGTTCTTACCAATAAAGTAGATGGCACCTATACCTTAACTCCTTTGGAATTTGTAGATACGCTCTTAAATAACAGCATTATTGCTCCTAATTTGAGTAGTAGTCAATCATCCTCTTTAAAACTTGCACAATACATCATGAATAATACTCTTACGGTTTATAGTGTAGAAGAACTATCAAATGCATTATCTCAAGATAAGATGATCGTTAGTTTTGTCTATGGAACTTACGATATTATGCATGGTCAAATGAAAGAGGTGTCTTTAGAAGAGGTAATTAACTTTTTATATCTAAATAAAGATAATCCTCTTCTTATATCTCATGTTACTTCTTTTGAAGAAACGCTATCTTTAGCTTATACCCTTGTTAATAATAGAAACACTTTGTACTCTTCTAAAGAAATAAGTGCTATTACTAAGACTGATTCCGTTATGCTTAACCAATTATTTGGTATTTATGATTATACACATGATGAAACCTTCTTAACACCCGTGGAGTTTACCGATTTCGTTTTGAGTAATCAAGATCATCCTTTATTAAGAGATAAGATTTCAAAGGAAAAACTTTCTTCTTTAACTCTTGTGAATCAAATTATGAAGGGAACGATAGCAAAAGAAAAATATACGGCCGATCAAGTTAGTTCTCTATTAAATATAGATACAAACTCTACAGCATTATTATTTAGTCTATATGATTCTAAATACATTAAAGAAAATCCAACCATTTCGTTAAAAGATTTTGTTCAATTTATTGTAGAAGATGTGATGAATCAATCAAATTATGCTTCTTCGTTTGATTCCAACAAAAGAGAAAAATTAACAACGGTTTATACCGTTATCGATAGTTCCTTAAAAAAAGTAAAATATACTTCCAATGATGTTTTTGCTTTGTTAGATGTTTTAAGTGATGATTTGGATAAGTCTCTAATCGATTTAGTCTATATCTACTATGGAAGTTGTAAAGAATTTGATCCTTCTTGGACCATGACTATTGAAGAATTGTCTTCTTATTTAAATTCCGATATTATTACGGATTCTCGCTTTGATGACTTTATCGATGAGGAGAAGAGAAATACTATATTAGATTCTAAAGAGAAGGTACAAGATGCTAAAGAGTTGTTGGTATCCGATACTTATTCAAGAGCCGTCTTAAATACAAAATATGCTTTTGAAGATGAAGAAACGTACCAATTTATTAATCAAATGGAAGAAGAAGTAGGGAATAAAGAGGATGTTTATGTGGTTGGAAATTCGCCTATGGCCCTAGAACTAAATCAAACTTTTGATAATGAATTTAATAAGATTACTTTACTTACTATGATTTTTATCTTTGCTGTGGTAGCTTTCACGTTTAAGGATTTGATTATTCCAATTGTTTTAGTGCTTATCATTCAAACAGCAGTGTATTTAACGATGAGTGTGATTTCACTTACCGGAGGATCTGTTTACTTTATTTCATTATTGATTGTGCAAGCCATTTTAATGGGTGCAACGATCGATTATGCCATTGTCTATACTTCTTATTATAGAGAATCTAGACTTACCATGAAGGTAAAAGATTCTATTATCAATGCCTATAATAAATCGATTCATACCATTATTAGTTCGTCAACCATTTTAATTATTGTTACACTTGTTGTAGCTTCTTGTGCTTCGGAGATTGCGGCTAAAATATGTGAAACGATTTCGCAAGGTAC
>CANRHM010000105.1 GCA_947630415.1 uncultured Bacilli bacterium
AAGAGACCAAAGAATTTATAGGAAACATTGAAATTATGCACATTAATCATCGTATTGGTGAATTAGGAATTGCCATTACTCCTAAAAAGCAAGGTAGACATTATGGAACAGAATCGATCAAAGCATTACTAAAATATGCTTATCAAGAATTAGATTTAGATGGAATGGAATTAAATGTTTATAAAACGAATCAAAAAGCGATTCACTGTTATGAAAAGATTGGCTTTGTAATCGATGGTAAAGGTAAAACCGAAGAAGATCTTCATATGAAGATAACTTGGAAAGATTAAATTTTTTCAAAAAAAATCATCTTCTAAAAAGATGAACTATATAAAAATGCTTGAAAAGCAAAAATACATTAATGGAGGGCCTAGTCGGATTTGAACCAACGATCAGGGAGTTGCAGTCCCACGCCTTACCACTTGGCTATAGACCCATTTCTTAAAGCAATTCTATTGTAATATAGATAAACCTAAAAGTCAAACGTTTTATCAGAACTATTTTATTATATGTTTGATAAATATTTATTGAAACCTATTTTTAGTTTTGATATAATAAAAAGCGAAAGAAGGAGAATGAATTATGGAATTAAAAGGAAGTAAAACAGAAGCAAATTTAATGGCTGCATTTGCAGGAGAAAGTCAAGCACGTAACAAATATACTTACTATGCATCAAAGGCTAAGAAAGATGGTTATGAGCAAATTGCGGCTATTTTTGAAGAAACCGCTAATAACGAAAAGGAACATGCTAAATTGTGGTTCAAATATCTTCATGGTGGGGATGTTCCATCAACAGAAGAAAACTTACAAGATGCAGCTAACGGAGAACACTTTGAGTATACTGAAATGTATAAAGAGTTTGCCGAAACGGCTCGTGAAGAAGGGTTTAACGAAATTGCTGCCAAGTTTGAAATGGTAGGAAAGATCGAAAAAGAACATGAAGAAAGATATTTAACACTTCTTCAAAATGTTAAAGATCAAACGGTATTTGAAAAAGGAGAAGACAAAATTTGGATTTGTCGTAACTGTGGACATGTTTATGTAGGAACAAAAGCCCTTGAAGTATGTCCTGTATGTAATCATAAGAAGAGCTTCATGGAAGTTAAAGCAGATAATTATAAATAAAAGGTATAATATTTAAAAATAAGCACATATTAAGAATGTGAATAGAATTCCTATTCACGTTTAATCTCGGGAATTATTTCTTGCTTCCCGAGTTTTTTTGTTTGTTCAAAATTGACAAGTTTACATTCGACTTTACTGCAAAGTTAACAAAAAGTTGACATGGGGGGGGGTAGTTTTATAATAAAAATGTAAACATAGAAGAAAAAAAGTTTCTTTTTAGTTAACTTTAAAGTTTTTATAATAAAAACATTCTATAATGGAAAGTATAAATAATAAAGGAGTAGTAAGAATATGAAAGAAAAAAGAAATAAGAAAGAATTACTAGCCGTAGGATTATTAGTCTTTAGTTTAGTCTTAATCACGATAGGAGCAACATTTGCCTTTTTTACATATTCAAGACAAGGAACAACAGAAAACAAGATTCAAACAGGAAACTTAACTTTTATCTATGATGAAAGTAAGAGTAGTGAAGGAGGAGTATCTTTAACAAATGCTTTTCCAATGAGTGATACTGATGGAGAAGCTTTAACAAGTGATCAAAGTGGAGTCTTTGATTTTGATGTAAGAGCGAAGACTGAAGGAGCAGCAATACATTATGAAATCTATTTAACCAAAGTAGCTCCTCAAGAAGAAGGAAAAGAATTACCAGAGAAAGTAGTAAAGACTTATTTAACTACTTTAGATGAAGCAGGAGAAGACCAAGAAGAAAATGAATTAAATACCGAGGGATTACCAACAGAAACAAATTTAAATTTATATAGTGCTTTATGGGATAGTAAAGTACCAAGTATATTAGGACAAACAGAGATAAATGCAAAGACATTATATAGAGAAACTATAGAAAGTGGACAAGATAACTATCAAAAACATTTCCGTTATAGAATGTGGATAGCAGGGAATGCAACAGAAGTAAATGAGAATGGGGAATGGATATACAATAATATGAGTTTTTCAGTAAAAGTAAATGTCTATGCTCAAAATGAAGAAATAGAAGAGCCAACTGAACCAAAGGGACCACATGAAATTCCTTCCTATACGGATACGTCAAACGCTAGTGCACCAGAATTAGTAACAGGAATGATACCAGTAGTATATGATGAAGAATTAAATTCATGGGTAAAACAAGACGTAGATAAGAGTTATGATTATGCAACTCAACATTGGGCAAACGCTGTAACTGTTTCATCAAATGAAAAAAGACAAAGTTATATGAATGCAAAAGCTGGTGAAAAAATAGATGAAGAAGACATCAATACGATGTGGGTATGGATACCAAGATATGAATATAAATATACAGAAATGTCACAAAATCAAGAAATTGGTATTAATTTTATAAGTACAGATGTAACAGTATCAACTGATCAGGACAATTATAAAGTACATCCAGCATTTACCTTTGGAGAAGAACAATTAGAAGGATTTTGGTATGGAAAGTTTGAAACAAGCAGTAAGGAATCATGCTCTCCAAGTTACGGATCAATTGGTAATGGTTGTGATATAGAAACATATACTCCACAAATAAAACCAGGAGTAACCTCATGGAGAGGAATCCGAGTATCAACAGCCTTTATGGTATCACAAAATATTGCAAAGAATACTACTGAATATGGATTTGATGGTAATGGTATAGATACCCATATGAGTAAGAATAGTGAATGGGGAGCAGTAACCTACTTATCACAAAGTGCTTATGGAAAATATCATGTAGATCAACAGGAAGTATATATCAATAACTGTTCAAGTTATACAACTGGAATAGGAGGAGATACACCTTATGCTAGTGAAAATACAGGTGAATGTACTAACACATATGCTACTGCAGCAGGACAAAAAGCATCCACTACAGGAAACATCACAGGAGTCTATGATATGAGTGGTGGATCAGGTGAATGTGTAATGGGTGCTCTAACCGACGGAAGTAATAAGCCAAGAAGTGGTTATAGTACATCACTAAACTCGGGCTTCAATGGAGTAGCAAATCATGGTGGATCAGTAAATGGTCAAAGAGATTTACCAGATGCCAAATATTATGATTTATATACAAGCACGACTTCAGCAAAAGCATGTGATGGAGGATTATGTTATGGACATGCTTTATCAGAGACAGCAGGCTGGTATGGAAATCCTCAAGATTTCGTAAGTTCTTCGAATCCATGGTTCACACGCGGTGGCGCGTGCTATACTGGCGCGCGCACGGGTGTGTTTGTCGCGAGCTATCTCGGCGGTAACGCGTACGAGGACGTCTCGTTCCGTTTGGTTCTTGTCAATACAGGAGCGTAATTGTTTTACTTGTGATCTTGTCAAGTTAACTGTAAATATTAAAACCTTCTATAAAAAATTATAGAAAGTAAATATAGTATAGAGACTCATCATGGATGAGTTTTCTTTATGGAATCAATCTCATCTTCAATTTTTTTAAGAGCCTTCTTAACCGTATCTAAATCGGTTGAGTTGTTATCATTATCATTTGATGGAAGAAATCCAGAGTAGGTGACAATAAACTGTCCAAAAAGCATAAACCAGTTACCAATATCTTCTAGTTCGTTGGCATTAAATTCTTGACAAATTAAATAAGCAATTAATACTGCACTTCCTGAATAGACGGTCGGAGAAAACTCATTCATAAAGCATACCTCTTTTAATATTCTACGTAATAAATAATAAATTTTGTTCTCTTTTTGTTGGAAAATGCATATTTTGTGGTACAATAGATTTTATTCGTCTTTCAAAAAAGGAGAAATAATGAAGAATAGAATATATTTTAAAATAACTTTAGTGGCAAGCACGATGTTGTTTTTAGGAATCATTAGTTCCTTTTCTACTAAAGAAGTAGTAAAGACCTCTCTTGATTATCCTTATCGCTATGTAGCGATGATTAAAGAGGAAGAATTGAACTATAGACCTAAAGAAGAAGTTATAATAGAAGAAGAACAAAAAGAGGAAATAGAAGAAGAAAGTGAAATAGAAATAACCGAAGAAAAAGAAACAGAAATGAAAGTAGAAGTAAAAGAAGAGAAAGAAAAACAAGAACAAGAAGAGACTCCTAAAGAGGAAGTATTAGAAACCTTTCAAGGAATTATAACTGGTTATGGTCCTGATTGTGTGGGTTGTTCTGGAAGAACGGCTTCGGGATACAATGTAAGGAACAATATCTATTATGAAGACGAAGAATATGGTGTCATTCGAATTGTGGCTGCCGATAGGATGTATCCTTTTGGAAGCATTGTTAAAATTAACGATTGTGCATCTATTGGAGAAGACATTTATGCCATTGTCTTAGACCGTGGTAGTGCCATTGGAAGAGACAAAAGAGCTCAATTTGATTTGCTGTTTGAAAACGAAAGTGTAACTTCATCGTTTGGACTTTGTAACGCTACTTTTGAAATCGTTCGTTTAGGATATTAATTCTCTCGTAAAGAGGTGTCAATATCCTTTTTTTTATGTCTTTTTTTTGCTAAAATAAAAAAGGAGTGCGCCAGTTCGGTGTTTTTTATATAATCGGGTGGAAAACCGATATGGTAAGGTCTAGCCAACCGCCATTA
>CANRHM010000106.1 GCA_947630415.1 uncultured Bacilli bacterium
TTTTTATCTTCCATCTTAGTTAATAATTCTTTTATTTTTATTCTTTTTTCATATAAATGTAATGTTTCTTCGTAGTATTTTAATTTTTCTTCAACTTGTTTTAACTGATGATGAACAGCATTTCGACTTACACCCTTGTTATCTGCAATCTCGCTTAGAGAATAATCTTCAAAGTAATAATCTTCGAAATAAGAACGTTGTTTATCAGTAAGTAGTTCGCCGTAATAGTCATACAAGTTATTGAAATAAAGTTTTTCGTTCATAAGGCACCTACATCAAGTCTTTAAAAAGACCATAGATATATTTTTCAATATCGAATACTTGTAAGTCTTCTTTTCTTTCTCCAAGGCCTATGAATTTAACTGGAAGAGCCACTTCTTCTTTAATAGCAAGAACAATTCCTCCTTTAGCTGTTCCATCCAGTTTAGTAAGTACAATCCCTGTAATGTCGGTAATTTCTTTGAAGCTTTTCGCTTGGCTAATACCATTTTGTCCCGTTGTTGCATCAATCACTAGTAAGGTCTCTTGAGGAGCATCTGGAATAAGGTTGTTGATTACTTTGTTTATTTTCTCTAATTCTTTCATCAAGTTGACTTTGTTTTGAAGACGTCCTGCGGTATCGACAAGTACCACATCGTAGTCTTCTTCTTTGGCCTTAGTAACACCATCAAAAACGACACTGGCAGGATCTACTCCTTCTTCTTTTCCAACAAAATCAACGCCTACTTTTTCGCTCCATTCTTTTAACTGCATCGTAGCCCCTGCTCTAAAGGTATCGCCTGCAACAAGTAGTACTTTCTTTCCTTCTTCTTTGAGTTTCCAAGCAATTTTGGCAATCGTCGTCGTTTTTCCTACACCATTTACACCTACAAACAAGATAACAGTAGGTCCTTCTTTAGCAAAATTAATTTTATTGACTAAGACTTCATCATTGACATAGATAATAAATAGCTCATCGACAATGACTTCTTTTAATTCGTTTGGATCTTCAATTTTTTCTTGTTTTACTCTAGCTCTTAGGCGATCCATAAAATTCATAACCGTAGAAACACCAATATCGGCCATGATTAAGATTTCTTCTAATTGGTCGAAATAAGCATCATCAATTTTCTTAGTCCTAGAAGTTAATTCCACCAACTTAGAAACAAAACTTTGTCTTGTTTTTGTAAGTCCTTTTTCGTAGATTTTAACTTCTTTCAAAGTCTCTTCTTCTTTTACCTTCTCTTCTGTTTCTTTTGCTTTTTCTTTCTTTTCAGTCTTTTTTTCAACACTTTCCTCTTGTTTCTTTTCTTCTATAGAAGGCTCATTTTCGTAAAGGGTATCCTCTTCTATCTTTTCGACTTCTTCTTTATTAAATAAATTTTTTATCTTTTGAAATAATCCCATTGTGTTCTCCTTTATTTCATTCTAGTACTATTATATCTTAGAAAGTGCAATTATTCAATTAAAAACAATCATTTATAGAAGGGAAAATAAATTGACTTAAAGCCTCTTTTGTGGTATAATTTGAAAGCGAAAAAGAAAGGGGGGATCTTTATGTCTTTAGATGCTTATAAAAATCTAACTTTATATGATACTTATGCGTTACTTAAAACCTTTTGGGTATCACCTGCTTCTTGGAACCAAGATGCAAACGTCCAAAAACTACCTAATTCTAAAGCACTTAAAATTGCTCAACTAAGTTATCAATACCGTTTAGAAGAAGAAAAAGAAAAATATCAAAAGGTCCTTCCTTACTACAATGAACTATTAGATTTAACAGCTCTCTTGTTAAAAGACATTGCTCTTGATGGAAATTCGATTAGTTATTCTTATCTCTTACAAAAGCTAATTGATGGAGGATATCTATCCAATACTAAAAAGTTTTATCGTACAGATAATAAAAGTTTATTGGCCTATGATAGCGTGTTGTTTGGGCTTCAAGTTACTTATGGATTAGGTTGTTGTAGACATCTATCTTTTCTTCATCAAGATATCTTCCAAAAATTAGGTTTAGAAGGAGAAGCCCTTTATTGTTCCACCGATGTTTTAGAACCAAAAGAACAAATCATTAAAGGAAATCATTTTGCTAATCTCATTCGTTACCAAGATACTTATTATATACACGATTTAACTAATCGTCTTTTTCTGCATTTTGAAAATGGACTTTTGATGGAGTCTTATGAAAAACCTAATATCCATCTTTGCTATGTGCCTATGACTCAGCTACAACTAAGAGGAGGAAACTTCGAAGATTTACTTTTACAAATAAGAGCCTTTAGTAATCCTACACATCAAGAGCAAATGAATAAAAAGGAACTCATGGAAATAATGGCGTATTCAGATCATCAAATGAAAAAGTCTACTTCTCTTTTAGAAGATTATAGAGAAGAAGCAAAGACCTATATCAAACAAATTCATGCTCATATGCAAAAATAATTTAGGCATTTTTATATTTGCCCTTAGATGAGGGCTTTTGTTTTTTCTATAAGATTTAGGGATAGACAAAATAAAAAAACTAGCGTATAATCAATTCGGTTAGTTCTTTTAAAATGAACATAATGAAAGGAGTTATTTTAATAAAATGAACAAAGAAACCAGTGAAACAAAAATTATTGTTTTAGGTGGTTTGGGTGAAGTCGGAAAAAATATGTATTGTGTAATGCATAAAGACGATATTGTTATTATTGATGCGGGTATTTGTTTTCCAGTAGGAGAACTTTTAGGTATAGATTACGTTTTACCAGATTTTACTTTTTTAAAACAAAATCAAGATAAAATAAGAGCGCTTGTGATTACGCACGGGCATGAAGACCATATTGGAGGAATTCCTTTTTTATTACAAACCGTGGATATTCCTGCTATTTATGCGCCTAATCAAGCGAAAGAATTAATTGCCTTAAAATTAGAAGATCGTAACATTCGTTATGATAGTTTATTCGTCTACACCGACCAAACTGTCCTAAAACTAGGTTCGATTACCGTCGAATTTTTTAGAACTACACACTCCATCCCAGATTCACACGGAATTGCTGTTACAACGGAAGATGGAACCGTGGTTACTACCGGAGACTTTAAGTTTGACCTTACTCCAATTGGACCTATGGCAGACCTACACAAAATGGCTGAAATTGGAAAACGGGGCGTCGACTTACTCATTAGTGATAGTACCAATGCATTAAACGAAGGAATGTCCATTAGTGAATCGAAAGTCGATAATGCTCTATCGGATATTTTTGATAAATATAGTACCAACCGAATCATCATTGCAACGTTTGCATCCAATATTTATCGTTTGAAACATATCGTTGAGACCTGTTATAAACATAACCGCAAGATTTGTGTATTCGGTCGTTCAATGGAAAACAATATTCAAATATCCATTAACGGAGGTTATATTGACCATCGTGAATTAATTATTACACCAGAAGAAGCCAACAATTTAAAACCGGGTGAAGTATGCTTACTTTGTACTGGTAGCCAAGGAGAACCTTTGGCTGCTCTATCACGTATTGCCGATGGTAGTCATAAACAAATTAAGTTAAGACCCGATGATATTGTTATTTTCTCATCGAGTCCAATTCCAGGAAATGCCCTTAGTATCTCTAGAACAATCAATAAACTTTACTTAAAAGGAGTTAAAGTATTTACGAATACTTCCCTATCGGAATTACATACGTCAGGACACGCGAACCAAGAAGAATTAAAATTGATGATTCGCCTAATCAAACCTAAATATTTGATGCCTTTCCATGGTGACTATCGTATGTTAAAAGAACATGCCAATGTAGGTATTGAATGTGGTATTCCTAAAGAAAATACGTTTGTAGTCATGAATGGGGATATCTTATCGATGAAGAATCATGTAATTACCAAATCCCACGAAACCGTTCCAGCCGGAGACGTCTATGTCGATGGAAACCGCATTGGTGAAATTGGAAGTGCCGTTATTCGTGACCGTAAAATCATGGCAAGCGATGGTATTTTAGTCGTTATTGCCAACATCGATATGGATCATCACGAACTCTTAATTCGTCCCAACATTGCCACTCGTGGATTTATCCAAGTAAATGAAAACGAAGACGTGATTCGTGATATCGAAAACCATGCTACGAACATTATTCGTCATTGTTTAAATGAAAAAATGGCATATGCCGATATGAAATCGACCATTATCAACGAATTAGATACCTATCTTCAAGAATTAACTGGTAGAAGACCTATTGTCTTACCCATTATTTTAGACATTAAAAAACCTGTTACATTGTAGCAGGCTTTTTCTTTTGAAATTTATTAGAAAATACTTTTTGATAAGATTCTACTTGTTGTTCGGTTTCCTTATAAGTCATTAAATCAAAATCTTGTAAGATACCTTGGAATAAAAGTTTTCTTGTATCTTCATCACTTTCAACTAAAGCAAAAAGATTCTTATCATCCATCCATTCCATATCTTCAACAAGATGCGTAATGGTCGAATTCACTTGTTCTTTATTCATCTTACTTTTATAAATAACATAGTAGGTCATTAATAAATCTTTTGCACATGCTTCGTACATCGGATGATTCTTTTTAGATAGATCTTCTAGTTTATCGGATAATATCTGTACAGTTTCAAAAG
>CANRHM010000107.1 GCA_947630415.1 uncultured Bacilli bacterium
TTATTTGTTATTAACTTAAAATCATCCAAAAGGTTGCATTTATCTCTTAAAAATTGCATTTACTTTTGGAATTGAGCAAAAACCACTTTGAAAGTGGTTTTTAGCTAATCTTTTAGTTTCATCGTTGGGAATAGAATAACTTCACGAATGGTTTCACTTCCGGTTAAAAGCATTACTAGTCGGTCAATTCCAAGTCCCATTCCTCCGGTTGGAGGCATACCATATTCAAGTGCTTCCACATAATCGGTATCCATTTCGTTTGCTTCTTCGTTTCCTTTTTCTTTTTCAGCTAATTGATTTAAGAAACGCTGTTCTTGATCGATTGGATCATTTAATTCCGTGAAGGCATTGGCATATTCGCTTCCACCAATGAAGAGTTCAAAACGTTCCGTAAAACGTTCGTCTTTACTCTTTCTTGCAAGTGGACTAATTTCTACAGGATGACCAAATACAAAGGTAGGTTCAGTAATGGTCTCTTCTACGTATTTTTCAAAGAACGCATTAACGATATGACCATATCCAAAGTGATCTTCTACTTCAATACCGTGTTCTATAGCAAGTTTTTTAGCATCTTCAAAAGACATATCTTGGAAGAAATCAATACCCGTCTTTTCTTTAATTAAATCGACCATATGACATCTCTTATAAGGAGGTTTTAGGGAAATATGATTTCCTCTAAATTCGATTTCATAAGAACCATTTAATTCCATGCAAGCATTAGAAATAAGTCCTTCGGTTAAATCCATCATACCTTGTAAATCACTAAAGGCTTTATAAACTTCGATGGTTGTAAACTCCGGGTTATGGTTCTTGTCCATTCCTTCGTTACGGAAAAGTCTTCCGATTTCATAGACTCCGTCCATTCCTCCGACGATAAGACGTTTTAGAGATAACTCGGTGGCAATTCTTAAATACATATCAATATCTAAGGTATTATGATGCGTTACAAATGGTCTTGCTGCAGCTCCTCCAAGGATGGTTCCTAAAACGGGTGTTTCTACTTCGGTATAACCTAAATTATCTAAATAATGTTGAATAGAACGAATAATTTTAGGACGAGCAAACGCAACACGTCTTGCATCTTCGTTCATGATTAAGTCGACATAACGTCTACGATAACGTTCTTCGGTATCGGTTAAGCCATGGAATTTTTCTGGTAAAGGACGAAGCGCTTTGGATAAGTGCGTATATTTCGTTGCTTTAATACTTAATTCTCCCGTATCGGTACGGAAAACGGTACCTTCAATTCCTACAATATCTCCAATATCTGCTTTTTTAAAGACATCGTAATTGTCTTCACCTAGGATATCTTGACGTACGTAGATTTGGATTTGTCCATATTTATCTTGAATATGCATGAATCCAACTTTTCCTTTACCACGTTTAGTCATGATACGACCTGCTACTACAGCAGGAACATTCATTTCAATTAATTCTTCCTTGGTTTGATCTTTATACTTTTCTTTTAATTCATTGGAATAATCCTTAACATCGAATCGTTGTCCAAACGGA
Source organism: uncultured Bacilli bacterium (assembly GCA_947630415.1). Classification (GTDB taxonomy): domain Bacteria; phylum Bacillota_I; class Bacilli_A; order RF39; family UBA660; genus Faecenecus. Next base: position 1,513 of record CANRHM010000107.1, read on the forward strand.
TTAATTCCCTTTTCCTTTAAATACTCTAACTTTTCTCTTCGAACGATTTCTTGTTCTGTTAATTCACGCATAACTTTCTCTCCTTACTTCCATCCATGACTACTTTGGTATTGCCTAAAAAATCGTGTACGCCTCTTCCATCTTTACGGAATAAAATCATTCCTAAAGTGGCAAGCATTAATATGGATTGTACTGATTCAAAACACAATTCAAAAGATCCATAGTAACTCTTTGATAAGAGTAAAACGGCGATGACTAAGATAATATTGAGAAGAATGGCTTGTAATAATAAAGCACGATACAAATAGTTGTTAAGGGTTAATTCTTTTCCATCTGCGGATACTACCTTAATATGCATTAACCATTTACCAAGGGTCTTACCACCGGTTTTATATTGAAATACCACGAAATACCCTAAGGCAAGTGTTACTTCAATAATGACATAGATCACGTTTTGATACGCCATATCATAACTCAAATCCATCGTTTGTGCAAGATATTGTTCACTATCTATTTCTTGGTTTACAAATTGTTCCATTACTTTTTCCTGTTGTTCCGTTAATTTTGCTACATTCTCTGATTGAGGAAAAATCATGAAGATAAAACTAGCAACTAAACTAATCAACATAATATCTAAAAGATAAGCAATAACTCTTGGAACAAAGTAAGCTTTAAGTTCTGGTTCAACCGCTTCTTCTTTTTGTTCTTCTACCTTCTTTTCTTTCACTAAAACAGCTTCGTTTTGCACATATTCTTTATCGTATTCTTCTCTTGTTTCTTTCTTTGATAAAACACGATACGCTTCTTTCACATGTTTAAAACGTGTTGCTTTTTGTTTAGAAGGGTTAGGATCACTTTCAAACTTCGTTTTTAACTTTTGATATCTTTCTTTAATTTCTTTACTACTTGCATCTTTTGAAACTCCTAAAATCTTATAATAATCCTTATTCATCGGACGCCTCCATAATTTCTTTTTTATAACTTTCTAACACCTCGATTATATCATTAATCGTAGGAAGAGAAAAGATTTTCTTTTTCACCGCATTGGCTCCTTTTAGTCCTTTCAAATACCAAGCAATGTGATTTCGTATTTCTAAGCGTGCAATCTTTTCATCTTTTAATTTAACTAGATAATCTAGGTGATGTAAGCACATATCGATTTTTTCTTGAGGTGTAGGATTGGGAAGTAAAATACCTTTTTCTAAATAAGCAACAGTTTGTTTAATGAGCCATGGATTACCCAACACACCACGGCCTATCATAACGGCATCACATCCCGTTTCATCGAGCATCTTTTTAGCAAGAATAGGACTCGTTACATCGCCATTTCCAATCACGGGAATAGATACGGCATCTTTTACTTCTTTAATGATGTTCCAGTTGGCTTTCCCACTATAACCTTGACTTCTAGTTCTTGGATGCACGGCAATGGCACTAGCACCAGCTTTTTCAACGACTTTGGCAACTTCCACCGCATTGATATGTTCACTATCCCAACCACTCCTAATTTTGACCGTTACTGGAATCGGAACACTTTCAACAACTGCTTTTACAATTTCATATATTTTATCCGGATCTTTTAATAGGGCTGCACCTGCTTGAGCATGAACGGCTACTTTTGGAACAGGACATCCCATGTTAATATCAATAATATCCGGTTTCATATTTTTATAAATAAACTTACTTGCTGCTACAAAAGATTCTTTATCGTTTCCAAAAATTTGTTGCACAATAGGTCTTTCTACTTCTTCCATATAGAGCATATCGACCGTTTTTTTATTTTGATAGAAAAGAGCCTTGTCGCTTACCATTTCACAGTAGATGAGACCCGCGCCCATTTCTTTAATGATTTTTCTAAAACTAGCATTCCCCACACCTGCCATTGGGGCAAGCACTACTCTATTTTGAATTTCTACATTTCCTATTTTCCACGGCATAAAAATCACCTTTCAACATTTTATCACAAAACATCAAAGAAAAAAAGCATCTCCGAATGCTTTTCTCTACACTAAACTAATCTAAATTCATTCCATCGATGCTTGTATTATAAATCCATTCTTTTAATTCACTCATTTCTCCCGTCTCATAAAAAGCAATTAGCTTTTCAAAAAAGAATGCCTGATTTTCTTTGGCTATACTAATAATTCCACATCCATGATCGATCATATATTTATTGGCAAAAAGCATAGCTACTCTTTTATTTCCATCTATAAACATCTGTCTACGCATTATCCACAACATCATTTCAATAGCTATTTCAGTATGAGTTTTAGTTGATTGTTTTAACAAAGCATCCAACTCTTCTTTTATTTGACTTTCACTTGGAAATTGAGGTTGCCATGTAGTTCCACCTATTCTTACTGAATTAGTACGAAGTTTTCCAGGATTTAAGACCAATTTATCGGTAGTTAATTTATGTATTTCACAAAGGGTATTATAATCACAAGGAATGCTTTCATTTTCTAGAATGAATTGCCAAGCATATTTTAAATTATTGATTGCTAAAACTTCATCTACTGTAAGGCCATTAACAATTCCTCTATCGTAGATTACTTGTATCTCAGGATAAGTTACATCAATCCCTTCTAGATTAGCACTTTTCCATATATAATCGACAATATTTCTTTTGGCAACAAAAACATTTTGCTCTCTTGTTAAGTGATATCTATCATCCATTTATTGCACCTCATTTCTATCAATTAAATTAAGTAGAATATATAATATTTTAAGAAAAAAGCATCCTATTGATGCTTTCTAATCTCTTCTTCTAATTCCTCTTCAGTCATTTTTGTATAACCTTTGATGCCTAACTCTCTTGCTTGTTTACGAAGTTCGGTTACCGAAGTTTTTTCTTCTTCCTCTACAACAATATCTTCTGGAGGTAAGGTTTTATGTTCTACTAAGTAATCGATTTGTTCTTTAGTAAGTGTTTCATGTTCAATCAAGGTATCAGCA
>CANRHM010000108.1 GCA_947630415.1 uncultured Bacilli bacterium
TGATGCCTCCCACCGGACGATCAAGCCGATGTACTAAACCGATATAGACATTTCCTTTTTTATGATATTTTTCTTTAACATAATCTTTCACCATCGATAATAAATCCATATCCTTAGTAGAGTCCTGTTGACTTAACACATTTTTAGGTTTTACGACCACGATAATGTGATTATCTTCGTATAAAACATCTAACTTATTCATTGCTCTCAAACCTTCCATAAATGCCACAAGGAAGTACGATTTCACTATTAGAAACAGGTAACCCAATCTCATCGGAAGAAACTTTTCCCTTGTATTTTTTACCCACCGTTAAGTTAAGAAGATTTTCTAATACCTTACAAGAAAGTCCTGTCGTATAAGAATTGATGATCACAAACAAAGGGTGATCGGATAACAATTCTACACAAAGATCTAGTAAAGGAGCTAGATCTTTTTCAATGTTCCAAACTTCTTTATTGGCTCCTCTTCCATAACTAGGAGGATCCATAATAATGGCATCGTACTTATTGCCTCTTCGAATTTCTCTTTTTACAAATTTTACTACATCATCTACGATATAACGAATAGGCGCATCTTGAAGATTAGAGGCCTTAACATTTTCTTTGCACCAATCTACCATGCCACGGGAAGAATCGACATGAACGACACTGGCCCCTGCTTTAAGGCATAAAACACTAGCACCTCCTGTATAAGCAAACAAATTGAGTACTTTAATAGGACGATGAGCATTTTCAATTTTTTCACGCATATAATCCCAGTTCACCGCTTGCTCTGGAAATAATCCGGTATGTTTAAATCCCATCTGTTTAATACAGAAAGTTAAATCTTTATAATGAATGTTCCAACTAGCGGGACACTCTTTTTTATTTTCCCAAGAGCCCCCACCTTGATTACTTCGATGATAATGCGCATGAATTCGTTTATCATTTTTTAAATCACCATCTTCCCAAATAATTTGAGGATCAGGTCTTAAAAGATAGATGTCTCCCCAACGTTCTAATTTTTCTCCTTCACTAGTAGCTAATAATTCATAATCTTTCCAATTTTTGGCAAGTTGCATAATATCTCCCCTTTCGTTATAACGAAATAGATAACTTTATTATAAAGGAACAAACGCATTTTTACAATTCGTTTTTAAGCATCAAAAAAGAGTCTTTACAACTCCTTTTTCTTATAACGGAACAGTGCACTAGGACGATGCCCTCCCCCTGTCTTTACATGCTTGGTTTTTTCTACTTTTTCTTTAATAATACGACGGAAAGCAGGATCTAGTAATTCTTTCCCAAGTACCACTTCATAGATTTGTTGTAATTCTCCAAGTGTAAACTCTTCTGGTACTAAATGGAAAGCAATATCCGTGTATTCGATTTTATTTTTGATGCGCTCAAGCCCTGAGGCAATGACTTTAGCATGATCAAAAGCAAGATCGTTATTTTCAAGTACTTCATAACGATAATCGGAGTTCATCGAATCATTAATCTTCTTTTGGACTTTAAACGATAATACTTCTTCTCCACTATCTAAAATGATTTCTAAATAGTCTTTATGCTGTTTTGGAACAACATGGAACCATTTTGCATTATTGGAAAGATTTCCTTTTATCAAGTTTTTATCAATTAACGCTACATGAGAAGTACTAATGACCCGCATACGAGGATCCCTATCCACTTCCCCAAAAGTATAAAGTTGTTCTACATAAATATTTTCTAAATTGGTCTCATCCTTCAAAACTCTTTTGGTAGCTTCTTCAATGGACTCTTTAATACCTACAAATCCACCTGGTAGGCACCATTTATCTTTAAAAGGATAATCTTTTCTTTTAACCAACAATACACTCAAAAACTTTTCAGATAATTTTCGGTAATTGTTTACCTCTTCACTCGAAACTGAAAAGATTAAGATATCTGTCGTAAGGGATAAACGTTCAAATTGATTAGGATCATAATCTTTTAAAAATTCTTCTTCACTTTTATAAGTCTTCATAGTACCTCCATTACTTTTTATAGACATAGAAATAATCTTTCTTTTCTTTATCAACATTGTGTTCTAAAACAAAAAGCAAAATATCTACAATACGGTCTAATACGAGTTCTTTATTTTCTCTTCTAGAAGCCTTAGCTACTTCAAGAGAAGAGTTATAGTAAAGATCTTTTGCTTTATCATAAATCGATACAAAAACCGTATTATCCTTTCCAAAAGGATTTTCCTTATCTACTCTATTTAATTTTCCAGTAATGCCAACTCCATAATCACTTAGAGCAAACAATGAAATATGTAAGCTCATTTCCATGGCTGTTTCCATACTATATACACTATAGGTATCAATGACTTCTTTTGATACACCCATTTTTATTTTGTATTCATTAGAATAAGTCACTGCACTAAACTTTAAGATGTCACTAGCTCCTTCGATATTAGTAATCTGATTAGCGACTCCTCCACCCGTACAAGATTCCATCGTAGCAATGGTCTTCTTTTCACTAGTTAATTTTTCTACTAACAAACGATATTTTTCATCCATACAAATCCTTCTTTCTTATATTTGTTACTATATAAAAACTAATCATCTCTTATTAACAATTTTATTATAACACACTTATATAAAAATTCCAAGTATTTAGTTTTTTTCCATAATAAAATAGCTAATATTTATATAGATTTATTAGCTATTTATTTGTAGATGATTTTTGTATTCAATAATAAGAGAAGGAACTACGTTCCAATAGGTGCAAGGACAAAATGAAACGAATAATCACCGGAAGCATAATGAGAACTACCATCATTTTCTTGATAAATAAAAATATCTCCATTTGAAAAATTACCACCCCTATCAACCCAACTAATCCTGCCAAAGTTACCATTTTTCCATGTCTCTGATAGAGCATGTCCATAACATACTCCACCATCGCAGGCTGTTGCTACATCACTTCCACTATATAAATTATAATACTTGGAATCAGGGAAACAGCGTTCTCCACTAACTCCATTGGAACAGTCAACAAATTCTGAACGATATAGATTTGGTTTCCCATTACTTTCACTATGCAATCCCATTACAAAGTCATAAGATCCACCAGCCATATCATAGATTCCGGTAATATTTCCCGTGGTGGATGCTCTTTGTCCTGCTTCAGTATCATAAGTATTAGCACACGGATCTCCACTTGATGTTCCCGAAAAATAATCCCTATCTGCTGCGGTTCCTGTTTTACCATCACGACAGCTATTTCTATCTACTTTATTTTCACCTTCATCATATTTGGTATTTCCATATATTCCATATTTACTTTGAGATAAATATGCAACTGCACCCCATTCGCTATTCTTACTCATGTGGGTATCATATTCATTTTGTCCATCTATATTATATTCCGGAAATCCATAGTTTGAAGCATACTGTGTTTGCATACTTCTTGAAATGAAAAAAGCTTCTGATATAGTAACGCCATATAATGGAGATACATTTGGCAATATAACCGGTCCATCATCAGAAGAAGCGCTATAATCAGTTTCAAACTTTCCATACCAAAAACCTTCCAATTCATCATTCCCAAAAGTAAATGCTGGATGTACTTTATAATCATTCGTACTTGCTTGTGTAGCAGTTCCATTTAAAAAGTTAATTTCGATTTCACCATAGTATGAATTTCCCGTATAATTTGCAAGGCTTACAAAATTGTATTCATATCTTGGTATCCATACCCACATCGTATTGATATCATCCATAGATATAGGTTCTCCTGCGTCTGCGCTTACATAGTAATTTCGATCATGATACCATGCATCTTCTCTTATGGTTACAGCATTCGCCCACTTTTGATTACAATAGTTATACCAACTTTTATCGCTATTCGTAACATCTGCTTTTACCCATTCTTGTAATCTTTCATCATATACAACCGGAATCATCCCTTGTATTAATTTGGGTGCATTTACATTTGAATCATTACAAGGAATTGCCTCTCTATATGTATCTATTATTTCCTGTTCTTCATCAGTATGTGCTAAGAATTTATTGCTAAGGCCACATTTCCCATATAAGGTTACCATTTCAGGATCTATTCCTGTATTCCTTAATTTTAATTTATACGTTATGGCAGTTCCTTTTGCTAAACTTTGCAAATCTGTATCACTATTATTTCTTGAAGTTAAGACCTCTACGTTATTTCCACTATAAGTAATCCTCGAATGAATATCTGTAAGACTTTGATTTGTTATAGTTACTTCTATCTCTTTTTCTTCTCCACCTTGTAAAGTTATTTGATTATTTATTAAATCATTACTTTGAAGGGGACAAGATACATTTCCTGCCACGATATTAAGAGCACCTTTCTTTTCTACTTTCGTTGTGAACAAA
>CANRHM010000109.1 GCA_947630415.1 uncultured Bacilli bacterium
GTTTTACCTTTAGAGGTAATAGTCTCTTTATAAGGGGTTAAGACTTTGTCCATCTCATCTAACATCGCTTTAAAAATGGTTTCAACACTTACTTCTCTATTCGTAAACTCATAAGTATTAGGGAACAAATAGCCTTCTAGACTATAATAGATACCGTCTCTTAAAATGGTATCGGTTAAAAACCAATAATCATTGATAAGCGTATTTAAATAGTCTTTATCATTTACTTTAGCAAGCACTTCTTCATACGTATTATCAGTCTTATCACTAATGACATTCGCGATTTCTCGCATATTGAGTCCTTCTTTAAAAGTAACCGTAATGACATCGGGATTATAACTATTGCCTTCTTGTAGTACCTCGACAATCTTTTTAACGCCCATATTAGGACTTAATTTATAAGTCGATGCTTTAATACTATCGACATCAAACAACTTCGCATAGATTAGAAAGAAATTCTTATCGCGAATAAGTCCTTTTTCTTCTAATAGGGAAGCAATACTTCGAACCGAACTTCCACTTTCAATCACAACTTCAATTTCCTCTGTCGAATCACTTACGGGTCCTATTTTATAGTTATAGACCGTACAGGCTAAAACGATAAATGTGGTTGTTAAAATCAACACTGATAACATAATATTTTTATATTTTTCCATACAACATCCTCACCAAAAAGAAAGATTAGAATTTTTTCTAATCTTGATTATCCTTATTATTAGAGGCTTCTTCTTGTTTCTTTTTAACTTCCTCTTGTAATGTCTCAAGAATAGTCTCAATTACTTTCCATTCTTTTTCAGTCTCAATAGGCTCTAACTTAGTAGATTTGGTCGTTGGATCAAAGATGGAAGCAAATACTTGAGTATTTCCTTCTTTGTCTACCGAATTATCGGTATAGACGATATAACTTTTTCCTGTTTCCTCACTATCAAATGTAAAAAGCACATTGCAAGTAATTTCTTTTCCTTCATCATTAACAACGGTAAATGTATTTTTATCCATAATTATCTCCCTTTCTTATCTAAAAAACTTTGTAATATTATAGCAGCAGCAATTTTATCCACCACCTGTTTTCTTTTCTTTCTTGAAGTATCGTTTTGAAGTAAAATTTTGTGGGCTTCGACAGTCGTTAAGCGTTCATCACATAAATAGATGGGTATATCTAATACTTGTTCTAGTTTTTCTTTAAATGCTTCGCTTAGTTTTCCTTTTTCTCCTACCGAATTATCCATGTTTTTAGGGTATCCTAGTACAATGGCACCGATTTCTTTTTCAGCGACGATTTTTTTGACTTCTTCGACTAACCGGTCATATTCTTCATTATGCCTTATCACTTGATCATTGCTCGCAATAAGACCTAATTTGTCACTTATAGCAACGCCTAGTGTTCTACTTCCTAAATCCAGTCCTAAATAGCGCATTATTGTAAACTCTCTTTAAGAAGAAACTCTAAAATTTGGCTACGGTCAAACTTCGTTATTTTCTTTCTGGCATCATGGTAAGAAGAAATATACCCTGGGTCTCCACTCATCAAGTACCCTACTAGTTGGTTCACTGGTTGATATCCCCTCTCTTCTAAAGCACGATACACTTCTTGTAATACTTCTCGTATCACTTCGTCGGTCAATTCAGAAAGTGAAAACACATTGGTTTTATCTATCTCCATTTTCTTCACCCCACTATAATATCGATAAATCTATTTTATCACGAAGCATTACCATCATCAAGCAAAATTTAAAAACTGCATCCTTCCGTTTGATAAGGTGCACAAGATAGACAAGCTTGGTAAGATAAATCAAAATTATAAGAATTCGCTTGGGTATTTTGTTTGACGATGACATAAGATGCATTTGTATCACAATAATTCCCATCGCTAGTAGGATCCTCTACTTCATTTAAATAAGCACCTGATATTAAATCAGCAAGCGGTATTTTAATACTTTCATTGACTTTGGGGATAGCATACTTGGTACAAAGACTAGCATCTCCAAACCCTGAATTACAATCGGTTAAAAGATTTGTTGCAGCATCTCTCATACTGCTTTCTGCTGCTTCGTAAGCTTTCTCATGGGATTGTCCAAAAATAGAAGTAATACTTCCTATCGCAATCATACTAATAATGCCTAAAATGATAATAACGCCTAACAACTCTACTAAAGTAAATCCTTTCTGATTCATTGAAACTCGCTCCTATTCTTCTTTATTATACAAGAAAAAGGCCAAAAAGAAAAGAACCAATGGTTCTATTTATACATGAAAAACATAAAAAGAATAAATAGTGTAAACAAGATGGTAACAATAAATCCATTGACTCTTTCAAAGGTGGTGCTCTTGTATTTGACTCCTAAACCCACACTAATAAGGGCTCCTCCAATAAGGCCTCCAATATGAGCAAAGTTATCAACACCATTCATAACAAAACCTAAAAGTAAATTTAAAAGAATCAAAGGAATAATTTGACTTTTCAATACATTTCCTAAGTAAACACGATAGTGATATCCAAAATATAACATCGCACCAAGTAAACCAAAGATGGCACCACTTGCTCCAACACTCGCATAACTTCCTAGTGTAATTGAGAATAAACTTCCCATCAAGCCACTAAATAAGTAAATAATTAAAAACTTCGTTCTTCCCATAAAGCTCTCAATTTGACTACCAATCACATATAAAGCATACATATTCATGAGTAAATGAAAAATATTGGCATGTAAGAAAATACCGGTTATTAATCTATAATATTGTCCCGCTTTAATTAGAGGTCCATAAACACAATATAGATTAATGTAGTCATCAAAAGAGCCCGACAATACCATGTATAAATAAATGGCTACATTGATACCAATTAAAATCTTGGTCATAATAGGATTCTTAGGTTCAAATACTTCTTCTACTTTCTCTTGATCTGTCTTATTCTTTAAGCTAATATCATTCGTAATCTTTAAGAATAATTGAAGTCCTTCTTCCGTAAATTTCAATTTTTTATCCATATTAGGAAAAATCTCTAACACGGTAGGATATTTCTTTAAATCATTTTCATCATACAAGTAAATAGACGAAATATTTTTGGTATCTTGTAATTCTGCGCTATCACCTAAATCGGTATAAATACTAAGTAGATTCATTTGTAATGAAAAAGTCTTATGTTTTATTTTAGAAAGAATTTTCTTCGTTTTAAAAAGATCAAAATCCATTTGTTCTTCGTTATGAATGTATCCTGATACAATACGAACAATCTTATAATCACTATCTAAGTTTTCAAGCCATATCTCATCCTTAGCCCCTTGTAAAATAATAGGATTATAGTTTTTTTCTGTTATAAAGTAATGAAGAAGTTTCATAACCAGTAGGTTTTTTCGATCTAGACTTTCTTCTAACATAAGGATTCCCCTTTCATCATTCTTATTATACTAAAGGAGCAAAGAAAAAGAAAGTACAAAAGTACATTTCTTCAATGAATTAATTCTCAATGTAAAAGCAATTTTTACGATATGAGTTGTATTTACTTTTAAAATTGAGTATTCTTTATGAACTAACTTTGTGACCTTGTCAAGATAACTGATTCTTCGTCAATTCGATTGAATTAAACATTTAAGACAGAGTAGTTCGAAATTACATCGACCATAGCTCTGTCTTTTTATTGCTATAATATTAAATAACTTTGGTCATAGATAATAGTATTCTTAACAACATTCCTATCACTTTTATTATAATTCTTTATCTAAAACTTTTATGAATTACATTAAATTCACTCAAACTACTTTTTATCTTATAATATGAGTATTTATCTTTTCTTTATTTCATCAACGAACTTAGGTTTAGTATATAAGGTCATAAATTTTTGCGCTCGTCCTTTGTAAAAGAGAGGACGAGCGCGGTTAAAAGCAAAAGGGCGAGTCGCTACGCTCCTGTGCGGACGAGCACTAGGCGGAACGAGTAGCCGCTGCGCGCGCGACCGTTAACGAGGTCGAAGTAGAACACCCCGGCAATCGAGCTATTGTCATAGTCGCCGCCGCGGACGAACCACGGGGTCGAAGAGTTTACAAAATATTGATAATCTCCATACCATCCTGCTGTTTCGGATAAAGCATGTCCATAACATACTCCTTTATCACATGGTCCACCACTATTTAATACTCCATTGAAGCCTGAATTTTGTGATGTACTATAACCACTTCTTGGCTTACCATTTCCATCATCTAATGCGCCCATTACATATTCATATGCTCCACCAC
>CANRHM010000110.1 GCA_947630415.1 uncultured Bacilli bacterium
ATAGATAAATTAGGTAAATGTGTAGATAAAATAACAGCTTGTCTACATACCCTCTCATGTTGTCTACTTTAAGTTTACCATTACATACATTATTTTACTTCTTTACACAATTCTGTCTACTTTTTCAGCAGCTTCAAGTTGACATGGGGGGGGGTAGTTTTATAATAGAAATAGATAAATAATAGAGGAGAAGTGAAAAGATGAAAGAGAAAAGAACTAAGAAAGAATTCCTTGCAGTAGGACTAGTAGTCTTTAGTTTAGTCTTAATTACCGTAGGAACAACCTTTGCCTTGTTTCAGTATTCAAGACAAGGAGAAACAACGAATAAGATTCAAACAGGAAATTTAACTTTTGTTTATGATGAAAGTAAAAGTAAAGATGGAGGAGTATCTATAGAGAATGCTTTCCCCATGAGTGATGAAGAAGGGAAAGCATTAGATAAGAGTAAAAGTGGAGTATTTGACTTTGATGTAAGAGCAAAAACCGAAGGAGCAGATATAAACTATGAGATATATCTAACAAAAGAGGAAGAATCCACTTTACCAGAGTATATAGTTAAAACCTATTTAAAGACAGTAAGTGGTGAAGAAGAAAGTGAAATAGAAGGGCTTAGTTTACCAACAGAAACAAATTTAAATTTATATAGTGCATTATGGGATAGTCAAGTACCAAGTATATTAAAAAATGAAGAAATTACAAATGCAAAAACATTGTATAGAGAAACAATTGCCGATGGAAGTGAAGATTATACAAAGACCTTCCGATATAGAATGTGGATCGATAACGATGCCAATCAAATAGAAAATGGAAGTTGGAAATATAACAATATGAGTTTTTCAGTCAAAGTAAATGTGTATGCTCAAAACGAAAGTATTCCTGGACCAAAAGCACCAGGAGAATATAAAGATAAAAGTGGAGCGAATTCTCCAAATCTAGTGGAGGGATTAATACCAGTAAGATATGATAACAATAAGAAATCATGGGTAAAAGCTGATTTAAATCAAAAATGGTATGATTATGAAATGCAAGAATGGGCGAATGCAGTAACAGTAACTGAAACAAGAAGAAATGAAATCAAAGAAGCCCTAGCAGGAACTCCTATCTCGATGGATGATATTAACACGATGTGGGTCTGGATCCCAAGATACGAATATAATTATGTGAGTATACAAGAAGCTGGAGGGCAAAAAGAAACGTGCTCAACATCCAATGGAAAGGAATATGATTGTTATCCAAATCCAGGAGCAATTGACATCAACTTTATAAATGGAAAAAGTAAACAAGAAAATAATAATTATAAAATGCATCCAGCTTTTACTTTTGGAACAGATGAATTAGAAGGTATCTGGTATGGAAAGTTTAAAACAAGCAATCAAGAAGGTGAATATGAAGCTAATAATGCAGAATTAACACCGATTATAAAGCCGGGAGTTCCAGTATGGGTAAATACGAGTGTTTCCAATTCATTTCTAGCATCGCGAAGTATGCAAGAAGAAAAATATAATACTTACGGATTTTCTAGTAGTTTAACTGATTATGATACCCATATGAGTAAGAATAGTGAGTGGGCGTCAGTAGCCTACCTATCGCAAAGTAAATATGGAAAGTATGGAAATAATGCTTATGATGAAGATAGTAAAGAAGTTGAAACCGATGATATTTGTAACAGTTATATAGCAGGGGCAGTCATTTGTGGTGATACTTATGATTCTACAAACGAACAAAAAACATCTACGACAGGAAATATTACAGGAGTCTATGATATGCATGGTGGAGCCTGGGAATATGTAATGGGAGTGCTTGCAGATGATAGTGGTGAGCCAAGAAGTGGAACTGGTGCTGCTGCTACTGCAAATTCTGGATTTAATGGAACACTTAACAATGGTACTAAATACACTGATGGAATAGATTTTCCAGATGAAAAGTACTATGATTTATATACCACTTCTGATGATAGTTCCCTATCAGAGACAGCATGTAATGGGGAAGTATGTTATGGACATGCTTTATCAGAGACCGCAGGATGGTATAGTGATTACTTCGATTTTATTACGGCTTTCCAGCCGTGGATGGAACGTGGGGGTTTTAATAATGGATGGAATCGAGGAATATTTGGGTTTCTTAGCTATCCCGGTGCTGGACGTACATGGGTGGCCTTTCATCTTGCACTTGCTCCAATAGGTGAATAAAAATTTTTCTATTGAATGTCAAAAATAATGGTAATAGAAGAGGAAATGAATTCCTCTTTTTTTGACGTAAAATGAGGTAAAAGAATCGCTAATATATATTGATTGACAGAAGAGTTTGCTATAATATAAGTGGAGAATTATCGAAAAGGAGGTTTGTTTTATGAAAAAATTAGTAGCTAGATTTTGTGTTTTTATGATGCTTTTAGAACAAATACTTCTTTTGATACCGAGTCCAGTTATGGCTAAAACAAATGAAGAAGATTATAAGACAAGGGAAGAATGTACGACTCCTTATGAATTAGCTTATGCCGAAGGAGATTATACCCTTACTAATGTAAGTTGTCATGAAACTTATCAAGAAGCAAAGACCGCGATGGATGAAGCAACGGATGAAAAAAGTACTCAGTTAGTTATTTTAGAAAGAAAAGATAATGTTACTAAAATGGTGGATGCTAAATATGCGTTACTTGATTTAAATAAAGGAAACAATTCCCAAAATACGGATCTTTTAAATAGTGGAGATTCTAGTGATAGTACGGTTTATACTTATTTTAATGGAAATTCTAGTTATGGTGGAGTAGATGCACCTTTCCTTGGTATCAATATCGAAAACAAACGCGTTAAATTGAAGATTGCAGGTTTTACGGGTTGGATTAAGGAAAAAGAAGCAGGTTATAACAACTACACGATTGTTCCTCTTTCTTGGGTAAAATCATCTTCTAAATACATTGTTACTAAAGATAGTATTTCACATTACTTTACTTCCGATATTCAAAAGACGAGTGATTATAAAAATAGTGTGACTTTAGGACCAAAACCATCGATGTTAAATGAAGGAACTTACTATAGTTACGATGGTATTTATTTCTATCAGGACCTTATCAAATTGATTGACGATGAGAAAAACGGAACACATGAATTAAGTGTGAATAAAGATGCACCTTATTATAATTATTATCTTTATTTACCACATCACTCGAAGACAACTTATTCGGGAAATGATATCGATACCTATTTAAAAAGTTATTACGATGAAATATTAGATTATCATTATACGGCTCTTTATGGAACGGGCTATGCCTTTTATAATGTACAAGAGAATCAAGGAATTAATGCTTTGATGATGTTGTCGGTAGCAAGAAATGAATCAGCTGAAGGAAGAAGTAATTATGCGACGAGCAGGAATAACTTGTTTGGTCATGCTGCTTATGATTCCAATCCCGATAGTGCATCTCTTTATGCTTCGGCAAGAAGATCCATTTATACCCATGCGACAACGTATATTGGCTATGGCTATGCTTTTCCAAGTAACTGGAAATTTTATGGAAGTCATTTAGGAAATAAATTAATGGGAGCCAACGTTAAATATGCGTCCGACCCGTAT
Organism: uncultured Bacilli bacterium; assembly: GCA_947630415.1. GTDB lineage: Bacteria > Bacillota_I > Bacilli_A > RF39 > UBA660 > Faecenecus. Next base: position 3,574 of record CANRHM010000110.1, read on the forward strand.
TGGGGAGAAAAGGCAGCTTCTAAATACTATGCCTTTGATCGTGCCAACGGTCTTGAAGACTATAACTATTATCAGTTAGCAATTAAGAGTCATGATGGAACGATCTATCCAGCATACGAACCAAAACTAGATGAGAAATACCGTATTTCAACAAAGACCTCTACTGTTTCAGAACCATACTATAATTATGGAAGAAATGGAAGCCCTGTCATCATTGTGGATGAAGTAAAAGGAGATACGGTTTTAGGAAGCGATATTTGGTATAAAATTATAAGTGATGTTAATATCGATCAAAATCATCGCTTTGTAGAAAATAGTAGTAATGTAAAATACAACTGGGCTACCAATTATGTTTATGTACCTGCTAGTTATTACACGAAAATCAACGATGTAGAAATGAAGGATACAACTTCGATTACCGATTATGAAGAGAAGCAATATACGTATGAGGCTTTTGAAGAAAATGGAGTACCTTCTTATCAAGTAGCTAAAATCACCAAAGATAAAACCCCTTTGTATCTTGATTCTTTATTAACAAACCCATCGGGTAGAACTTGGAACAAAGATCAATATGTGGTAGTATTTGAAAAAGCTTATGATGGAAGTCATCATTTGAAATCTTATCA
>CANRHM010000111.1 GCA_947630415.1 uncultured Bacilli bacterium
AGACTCGATGATGAAAGTCTAACGGGAATTATTGATTCTATTTTACAAAACGATAATACTTTATCCAATGAAGTGTTTGAAGGATATAAGTATTATTTACCTAAGGGTGTATCTTTGGTTGAAAAAGACCAATACAATCAAGTGTTGTTAGATGGAGATTATAACTATTATCTCTATGTAGATGCCGTTTCTTATTTACATCAGGTAGAAAATACCTATCAAGAGAATAAAAATAGTTATTTTTCGAAAAGACTCGATTATAACAACAAAAGTGGTTATCTTGAAATCAATGCTTCACAAGGAAAGTATTTTGTAGAAGCTATGTTTCATTATGCCAAGGTTGAAGCCTTTATCGAAGAAGAAGATTTAAAAGATGCCATCAGTCATATACTACTCATTTTATCTAGTGTACAGTATAACGACGATGTACTTGCGACTTTTGTCGGAAACAACATCTTAAATTATTCGGAAGAATCGATTGATATCTTTAAACCGAAACGAGAAGAAAGCGAATTTTTGGAGTACGAACAAGAATATATCTATCAACCAGAAGTAGGAGAACTTCCAAGTGAAGATAATATCCAGTTAGAGGAAGAAATTAAATAGAAAGAGGTGCTCTTATGGGCCTATTGGACAAGCTAAAAAATGTATTTTTTGAAGAAGAATATGTCGAAGTAGAAGAAGTAGAGAAACCCCCACGAAAAGAAAAAGTAAAAGAAAAAATAAGAGAAAAAGAACTTGAAAAAAAAGAGACGAAGGAAGAAAAAACGCCTGTTGCAAAACGCATTGAGACTCCAAAAAGAGAAGAAAGACGTGTCGAAGTGTTGGAAGAAGAGGAGCAAGAGGAAGTACAAGAAGCTCAAGAAGAAATTCCAAGTTTATCGGATCAAGAACTTTTAAAACCGGATTTAAATTTTAAACTCTTTGAAGACGATGATTTTATTGAAGAAGAAAGAGTAGAAGAAGCCCCTATTCCAAAAGAAAAAGAAGCTCCTAAAAAGGAACTTTATGGTGGACATAATCCTAGTTATGAACGGGTTTACCATGGTGAACCTAGAGAAAAGACATTCCATCCAACACCTATTATTTCACCGATCTATGGAATTTTAGATAAGAACTATTCAAAAGATGATATTGTTGATAAGAAAGATCGTAAAAATGTAGCTAGCAGTTATGTGCAAAAAGTCGATTTGGATACGGTTCGTAGAAAAGCCTATGGAGGACTTGCCGCTGACTTAGATCTAGACGATGTCGAAGATAAAAAAGTAGATCCTCCTACCAAGACGGAAGAGGAAACAAAAGAAAATATGCTCTATGACATGACGGAAAATACCGAAGCTCCAACAGTTTCTCAAGTAACGATTGCAGATGCCACTGAATATTTTGAGGATCTTGGGTTAGAATATAATGTAGATTATAAAGATCAAGCAAAGGAAGATGCTAAAAAGCCTCGTAGAAGAAGTGAAGCAAAACAGGAAGAAGATGTAGAGCTAGAAGAAAAAACAACAGAAGAAGAAAAAGAAGCCGTTACAGTTCCTCAAGAAGAAGCATCCTCAGACCTTGAAATTGAAGATAATCTATTTGACTTAATCGATTCGATGTACGAAGAAAAGGAGTAGAATATGGAAACACTCATGCAAGTATTACCGATTGTTTTGTATATTTTAGGAGCCATTCTTTTGGCGGTTCTTGTCGTATTAGGAATTTATTTGATTGGTTCTATTACGCGACTTAATCGAATACTAGATAATGTGGAAGGAAAAGTGAACAGTTTAAATACCTTGTTTCACATTATCGACACGGCATCGAATACCCTTACCTCATTTACCGAGAGTGTGGTTGGGACAATAAGTAATTTTATAGGCCATTTCTTTAGTAATAAAAAAGTAAAAAATATAGAGGAGGAAGAAGAAAATGAGTAAAAATGAAACAAAAAAAGGCGGAACAGGAAAGTTTGTTGTAGGTGCTCTATTAGGAGCAGGACTTGGACTTTTATTTGCACCTCGTAAAGGTAGTGAAACGCGTAAAATCTTAAAAGACAAGATGGATGAATTAGTCAAGAAAGCTAAAGAAATTGACGTGGAAGATGTCAAAGAAAAAATCGAATACAAGATTGAAGAGATCAAATACGATTTAGCTGAACTTGATAAAGAGAAAGCCCTTGAACTTGCGAAAGAAAAAGCAGAACAAGTCAAGACCAAAGCCAATGAACTTGTAAATCTTGCCGTTGAAAAAGGAACTCCTGTTTTACAAGAAGCAGCAGAAGAAGTAAGAAAACAAGCTATCAAAGTCGTAAAAGAAGTCTTAAAGAAATTAGAAAAGAAAGAGAAATAATCTCTTTTTCTTTGCAATTAAAGGATTTTTATGATATGATTTAATTGTTTTAGAAACGACGAACAATTTAAAGTAGGTTTATGGATATGTATAGAGAACTAGGAAGGGTGGAAACTAGTCATAGAAATAATACTGAATTACAAAATTGGGAGTTTCAAGGATTCTTCCCTTTAACGAAGAAAAGAGTGCATAGATTTATCTATGAATTAAGGTGGTACCACGGAAAAATTCGTCCTTATATGTTTCATATAGGGACTTTTATTTTAGGAGGAAATTATGACATTAGTAGAAGAATTAAAATGGAGAGGATTAATTGAAAATATTACAGATCCCGTCCTCGAAGAAAAATTAAATGAAGGAGGACTTACGTTCTATATTGGAACTGATCCTACCGGAGATAGTCTTCATATTGGACATTACTCAACGTTTTCGATGGCAACGAGATTAAAACAAGCAGGACATCATCCCATCCTTTTAGTAGGAGGGGCAACAGGTCTTATTGGAGACCCTAAACCTTCGGCAGAACGTCCTATGATTACCAAAGAGTTATTGGAATATAACTATGAGCATTTGAGCAAGCAAGTAAAAGATTTATTTGGTTTTGAAGTGGTCAATAACTATGATTGGTCTAAAGATATTAACTTTATCGATTATCTACGTGATTATGGTAAGTTCTTTAATTTAAATTACATGTTAAATAAAGAAACAGTTAAGAGTAGACTTGATATTGGTATTACTTATACCGAGTTTTCTTACATGATTATGCAGGCCCTAGATTTCTTATATTTATTTGAGCATAAAAATTGTACCCTTCAAATTGGGGGAAGTGACCAATGGGGAAATATCACTTCAGGAGTAGAACTTATTCGTAAGAAAACGGGAAAAGATGCCTATGGTTTAGTCATGCCTTTAATTACCAAAGCGGATGGAACAAAGTTTGGTAAAAGTGAAGGAAATGCTATTTGGCTCGATCGTAATAAAACCTCTCCTTACGAAATGTATCAATTTTTCTTAAATGCAGAAGATAGTAAAGTCATTGAATACTTAAAGAAACTCACTTTTTTACCACCTGATGAAATTATGGAAATTGAAAAACGTTTCCAACAAGAACCTGAAAAAAGAGAAGCTCAGCAAATATTAGCAAGAGAAGTGATTACCTTTGTACATGGACGTGATGCTTATGAAGAAGCATTAAAGATTTCAGAACGCCTTTTTAGTGGTAATATTAAGGATTTAACACTAGAGGAAATAAAAGATGCCATGAAAGGAGTTCCAAGTTATACTTGTAAAGAAGATCGTCCGTTAATTGATTTATTAGTAGAAGCAGGTATTTGTTCTAGTAAAAGAGAAGCAAGAGAGTTTATTACCAATGGAACGATTTCGGTAAATGGGGAAAAGGTATTAGACTTAGACTTTATAGTCTCAAAAGAAAATGCTTTTGGTAAATGTTATACTGTTATTCGTCGAGGTAAAAAGAAATATTATTTAATAGAGCACGCTTAAAACAGTTCGAAAACGAGCTGTTTTTCTTTCGTTCAAGAAAATATAAATAAAATAAATACTTGTCTACATACCATCTCATATTGTCTACTTTTAACTTACCACTGCAACCATTACACATCCCTTGGTAAAAAAAATTAACAAAAAAGTTGACATGGGGGGGGGTAGTTTTATAATAAAAATAGA
>CANRHM010000112.1 GCA_947630415.1 uncultured Bacilli bacterium
GAGAAATACCAAATCGTGAGATTTGGGCATGATTTATTTTAATAAATCATTTTTGTTCGGAGATCAATATAAGTAACGGATATGACAAGCAAAATGCTTTAATTGAAGATTAGATATTATTTGTATTCGTTCATTGCTATGTATTTTCTCTTTTTACTTAACAATTGAAATTACATGTATGAAGTGCTATAATCATAATAGAGAGGTTCGGCTATGAAAAGAAAGATGAATCAATTTTTCAAGCGTATCAAAAAAGAGTGGAATGCCCTTAGAAAACATCCTAAAGAATATTGGACGATGATTTTTACTTGCATTCGCGAATATATAAAAAATAATTCTTTATTTTTTGTTTTTGTCGTTGTAAATACTTTCAATGCACTTTTACTTCGTTATTTTACGATTCATACACTAGAGAACCTTCTTTCTTTTGCACCGTTGCTTCTAGATTTTGCGATTGTTTTACTGATTGGTTCCTTTAGTTATTTACTAAAACCTAAGAATAGATTTCTTTATTTGTCTATTGTAACGGTTATTATGACGGCGATTTGTATTATCAATGCCAGTTACTACGGCTTTTATAATTCATTTACGTCGATTTCTTTCTTATCGATGACCGTCTATATTAGTGATGTAGGAGATGCGGTCACTAAACAGGTCATTCATCCACAGGATTGGATTTACTTATGGGCGCCACTGGCTTTAATCATTACGTATTTACGCCTTCGTCTTACTTCTAAATATCATCTAGAAGAGACCAGGGAAGATAAAAACAAAAGTAAGTTTACCCATACTTTTGCGGTTGCCTTGGTAAGTGCTTTAGTATTCTGTACTAGTCTTACCCCTGCCAAATGTAGTCGTTTTGGAAATCAATGGAATAGAGAATACATCGTTATGAGTTTTGGTATTTATATGTATCATATAAACGATTTAATTAAAAGTATTGAACCTCAGATCACAACGCTTTTTGGTTACGATAATGCGATGAAAATCTTTAATGATTATTATGAAAAAGTACCTGATACCAATACTGAAACGAATGAATATACCAATATTTTTAAAGGTAAAAATGTAATTGCTATTCATGCCGAGAGTATGCAGACTAACAATATGACCTTAAGTTTTAATGGAGAGCCTTTGACGCCTAACTTAAATAAGCTTGCCAGTGAAGGGATTTTCTTCGATAACTTTTATTCACAAGTAAGTGTTGGAACATCGAGTGATACGGAGTTTACGTATAATACTTCACTTATGCCTACCAACAATGGAACGGCCTTTGTCAGTTACTTTAACCGAACTTATGTCACTATTCCAAAACTTTTAAAAGAACAAGGCTATTATACTTTCTCGATGCATGCTAATAAAGCCAATTACTGGAATCGTGATTTGATGCATCAATCGCTTGGTTATGATCGCTTTTATAGTAAAGATGACTATGAGATTGATGAAGTGATTGGATTAGGCCTATCCGATAAATCGTTCTTTAAGCAATCCGTTCAAAAAATAAAAGAAATAAATGCTGAAGGCAAACCTTATTATGGTGTTGTCATCATGCTTACCAATCATACGCCGTTTGATCAAGTAGATCTTTATGGCGATTATGATGTGGATATTAAAGAAGTAGTTAAAGATAAAAAAGGAAATGAAACCCTAGTACGTTATCCTTATATGGAAGGGACTCTTTTAGGAAATTATTTCAAAGCGGTACATTATGCCGATGAAGCCTTAGGTGAATTTTTTGCATCATTAGAGGAAGAAGGACTTTTAGACAATACCGTCATTGTACTTTATGGAGATCATGATGCAAGAATTGGTATGGAAGAGTACCAACGTCTATACAATTATGATAAAGAAACGGACGGTATTCTTGATCCAAGTGACCCTGCTTATAAAGAATTTGATTATTACCAATACGAACTAAATCGTAAAGTACCACTTATTATTTGGAGTAAAGAAACGAAAGAAAATCTTCATAAAACAGTTTCTACCGCCATGGGTATGATCGATGTGATGCCTACTCTTGGAAATATGTTTGGTTTCTATAATAAGTATCAATTGGGACATGATATTTTTAATCACTTAGATGATAATATTGTGGCTTTTCCTAATGGAAACTGGTTAAGTAATCGTGTCTATTACAATGCACAAAAGAATGAGTATTTGCCTTTAACTGATTCGGCTATTAGCAATAATTATATTGAAAAAGGTACCGAACATGTGGATAATTTATTACAAGTATCTAACTCTTTAATTGTTTTTGACCTCATTCAAAAAGTACAGGAGTTAAAAGAATCGAATAGTAGTTATATAAATGAAAGGGATGTAGCCAAATGAAAAAGAACAAATTAAAAGTAAAGAATGTAATCTATGTACTGGTTGCGCTAATCGTTGTTGTAGCAGTCGTGATGTGGGCACTTTCGAATAAACAAGTGAAGGTCCCAGAACAAGAGACGGTCGAAAATAAAATTGATGACTATGGCTATGTTCTGACCAATAGACAAACCGATTTATTTAAATCTTATTTCCAAGAATTAGTGGATGTTTTAAATGAAGAAGAAATCGATGAAGAAAAAGAAGTTTCGTTTTTAGCTAAGTTATTTATAGCTGATTTCTACAACCTAGATAATAAATGGACCAACACTGATATTGGAGGAGTACAATTTGTTCATAGTAAAGTAAAAGATAATTTTATCTTGAATGCAACAAATACGTTATATCTATCCGTAGAAAATAATCTATATGGAGAAAGAAAACAGACACTTCCAATTGTTAAGGAAGTAGAAGTCGAATCGGTTACTAAAGGAAGTTATAAATACTTAGAAGAAGAGGATAAAGAAGCTTATACGGTTTCTCTTAAATGGAGTTATGAAGAGGATTTAGGATATGATACTTCGAAAGAACTCATCTTTGTTCACGAGGACAATAAATTAGCACTAGTAGAAATGAAATAAAGTAGGGTGACCTACTTTTTCTTTTGCCTAAAAGCGTCAAGTTTAAAAAATTCTTACAAAGAAATTAACAAAAAGTTGACATGGGGGGGGGTAGTTTTATAATAGAAATAGATAAATAATAGAGGAGAAGTGAAAATATGAAAGAAAAAAGAACAAAGAAAGAATTACTAGCTGTATGTCTACTGGTATTAAGCTTAGTCTTAATAACAGTAGGAACAACATTCGCCTTCTTTACTTATTCAAGAAAAGGAACAACAGAAAACAAGGTTCAAACAGGAAATTTAACTTTTGTTTATGATGAAAAAAGAGCGGAAAAGAATGGAGTAAGTTTATCTAATGCTTTTCCAATGAGTGATGAAGAAGGACAAGCACTAGATAAAGATAAAAACGAAGTATTTGATTTTGAGGTAAGAGCCAAAACACAAGGAGCAGATATTAATTATGAGATATATCTAACAAAAGAAGGCTCATTACCGGAGTATGCAGTTAAAACCTATTTGAGGGAAGTAGCAAGTGAAGAAGAAAGTGATCCAGAAAAAGCAGGATTACCAACAGGAACAAATTTAAATATATATAGTGCATTATGGGATAGTAAAGTACCAAGTATATTAAAAAATGAAGAAATTACAAATGCAAAAACGTTATATAGAGAAACGATAGCCAATGGAAGTGAAGATTATACAAAGACTTTCCGATATAGAATGTGGATCGATGAAGATGCAAATAAAGTTATTAATGGAAGTTGGAAATATAACAATATGACTTTCTCAGTGAAAGTAAATGTGTATGCACAAAACGAGACTATTACTGAACCAACTGAGCCAGAAGTATATAAAGATGAGAGTGGAGCCAATTCACCAGATATAGTCGAAGGACTAATACCAGTCAGGTATGATACTAATAAAAAGTCATGGGTCAAAGCAGATTTATACAAAGAATGGTATGATTATGATAATCAAGAATGGGCGAATGCGGTAACAGTAGTTGAAAAAACAACAGCATTAGAAAA
>CANRHM010000113.1 GCA_947630415.1 uncultured Bacilli bacterium
AGCCGGGTGGAGAAATAAATAAAGCCCCCAGATGGGAGCCCAAAAATTTGTTCCTAAGGAGATTATATCATGACTTTAGATCAATTTAAGGAAAAACTATTTAGAAAAGCAAATTCTGTTTCTGTAGAAATAGACTACAGTGGATTCATTTATAAGATTGCTTATTCTAATCCAAATAAATGTACAAGAGTTACTGCAACTTCAGCTTTTAATTCAAATAATAAAGATCTTAATTATATCCAATTAACGTTTACTAATTTAAAAGATACTTTCAGTGCAATTTGTTTTTTTGATCATAGTAGTTTCAATAAAGAAATCAAAGAATTTGAAGAGTTTCTAGATAAGATCGAAAAGTTAGGAGTTCTAGATGAATAAGAAGAATATCAAAAAAAGATATGAAGATAATCCAACTGAAGTCTTAACTGAAGAGCTTCTGGATGTAATTTCTAAAACTAAAAATCCAGCTCTTAAATTTGATGCTATTAAAATGCTAGCTCAATTAAGTGATGATCATATTTGTTAAGGAGAGGTAATGCCAGAAAATAAAGAACATTCATTATTATCTCCATCTGCTTCTTATCGCTGGATTAATTGTTCAGGATCAATTCTTTTACCTAGTATTGGTATTCCTACAAACACAAAAGCCGCTGATGAAGGAACATTAGCTCATAAAATGGCTTATTTAAAATTGGATGAAGATATTTGGAAAGTTAATGAAGATTTACTAGAAGAATGTCGAAATGATCCCCTTTATAAACCAGTAATGGATGATTACGTTACAAGTTATGTTAATTATATAGAATCCTTAAATTATCCATTAAGAGATGTTGAAAAAATAATCAGCCTAAAAAAATATTCATATGACTTATTTGGCACTTGTGATTGTTTACTTATTAATCCAGATATTCCAAAAGTTCATGTTATCGATTTTAAATATGGTTTTGGAAAAGTTTCATCAGAAAATAACAGTCAATTAATGCTTTATGGTTTAGGAGCAGCTGAACTTTTTAAAGATATCTATAGCTATTTTGAAGATTTTGATATTGATATGACAATTTTTCAACCACGAATTAAAAATATCAGTACTTCTACAATGAAATATTCTGAACTCAAAAAATGGTGCGAAAAAGAAGTTGTTCCAGCTATTGATAAAATCCATAACGCTATTGTCGAAAGAAATACTGGAGACTGGTGCGAATTTTGTAATAAGCATATTTATTGTAAAAACTACAACGAAGAATTATCTAAAGAATTTGATGAAATTATAGAAACTGAAGATTTCTTTAAGGTTTCTGATCAAGAAATTGTAGCTTATTACAATAAATTCAAAAAGGTTGAATCCTATTTAAAAGAGCTTAAATCTTATATTATTGAACGTTTAAAAGATGGAGAAGAAATGCCTGGTTATATGCTTTCTTATCCTAATATCCGTTCCTGGGATAAAAAAGAAAATCTAAAAGAATTAGCTGATGAATATCAACTTAACAACATTATGACAGTACCACAGGCAGAACGTAAATTAGGTAAAGATAAATTCAATAAAATTTTTGGAGAGTATGTAAAAACTCAAAAAGGCAATCCAAAACTTCTTAAGGTGAGAAGATGAATATTAGTAAAGGAAGAGAATTAGTTCCAATAAAAATTGTTGTTTATGGATCTGAAGGTATTGGGAAAACTACATTAGCTAGTCATTTTCCAAAACCTTTATTTTTAGATATTGAAAATGGAACTAAACAACTTGATGTTATCAGAGTAGATCAAAATTTTAAGGAATGGAAGCAAATTGAAAACACACTAAAAGAAGTAGATCAGGCTTTAACTAATGATAAAAATTTTTGTAAAACCTTAGTAATTGACACTATAGATGTAGCCGAAATTCTTTTATCTGAACAAATAGTTAAAGATGCTAATAATAAAAAAATAACTTCAATCTCTGATTTCCCTTGGGGTGGTGGACAAACTAAACTGCGTGAACGAATGAATGAGTTTTTAAAAGAACTGGATAACTTAAGAGAAAAACATAATATCCATATTGCTTTATTAGCTCATTCTCATATTAAAAAATTTGAAAAACCAGACGAAACAGGATCATTCGATAGATACGAATTAAAACTCACTACTAAAGTAGCTGAACGAATCAAAGAATGGTGTGATGTTCTTTTATTTGTTAATTACAAAACAGAAATTATTTCCAGTCAGAACAAAATGGAAAAGAATAAATTAATTGGTGGTCAACGAGTTATGTATACCACACATCATAATGCCTGGGATGCCAAGAACCGTTTCAGTTTACCAGAAGAATTACCACTTGATTATAAATCAATAGAAGAAATCTTTAAGCTTAGCGACGATTCTATTTATGTTGTAGATGAAAAGGATCCAGTTTTTGATGAACCTAGTATTACTTACAAAACAGATGGTTCAGTTGAAATTAATGGTGATCCTGATTTTACAGAAATAGAATTTTCTGTTTTAGATCATTTAAAAGAACTTATGCAACAAAATAATGTTACTGAAGATCAAGTTATAGATGCACTTATAAAAATTGAAAAGATACCAAATGAAAAAGACGGTAGAAAACCAAGGATAAGTGATCTTAATGAAGATTTTATTCAAAAAATTCTCATTGATACATGGGATAGTTTTATTAATTTTCTGCATAAAAATGCAGCATAGATAAGGAGAGATAATGGCTCAAAATTCAGAAATAATTCCATGGGATGGTTATATCGAAAGCGATAGTGATTTTCCCGAAATAACTTTATTAGAACCTGGTGATTATAATTTTGAAGTTCTAGATTTGGAAAAAACTTATAGTTCAAATACTAATGCTCCAATGGCAAAACTTACACTTAGAGTTTTTGATGATGAAAATAATTCAACTAATGTCTGGGATAATTTAATTTTACAACGAAATTGTGAATGGAAATTATCACAGTTCTTTAGAAGTATTGGACTGAAAAAACGTGGTGAACGTTTTTATTTTAACTGGGATAAAGTTGAAGGAGCAAAAGGGCGGTGCAAAATTTCAAAAACTACTTATACCAATGCCAAAGGAAAAGAAGTTGAAAAGAATGAAATTGATCGATATTACGAACCAAAATCAACACCGCCAGAAGAAAAAAACATAAGTGATCCATGGGCTACAAACTAAGGAACTATCAAAAAGAAGCAGTTAATAAAATATTAGATCACTGGAAAGACAATAAAACCTGTTTAATCGTTCAAGCCACAGGAACAGGTAAGACTATTGTCTTTTCAGCAGTAGCTAAAAATATTGTAGAAAACAACGGAAAAGTTTTAATTCTAGCTCATAGAGATGAATTAGTTCAACAAGCCAGAGATAAAATCCTGTTAGCCCAGGATTTGAATACTGGTTTAGAAAAAGCTTCTTATCATGCTAATGGTGAATCTATTATTGTCGGAAGCGTTCAGACACTTAGAAATAAATCACGATTAAAACAATATGATCCTGATTATTTTTCACACATCATAGTTGATGAAGCTCATCATGTTGTTGCTCAACAATATCAGTCAGTTCTTAATTATTTTAAAAACGCAAAATTATTAGGAGTAACTGCTACTCCTTACAGAGGTGATAAGGAAGACTTATCAGAAGTATTTGATTCTATTACTTATGAATATTCCTTAATAGAAGCAATTGATCAAGGATTTCTATCACCTATTGTTTTCAAATTAATTCCTATTGAGATAGATCTTAGTACCGTTCATCAAAGTATGGGAGATTTCCAGATAAATGAATTAGACAATGCACTGGATCCATACTTGGAAAAGATAGCTGATGTAATGGTAAAAGAATGTAGAGATAGGAAAACAGTTGTTTTCTTACCTCTAATTAATACCAGTATTAAATTTACCAATATGTTAAGAGAGAGGGGCATCAACGCTGTTGAAATTAATGGGAAAACTAAAAATAGAAAACAAATC
>CANRHM010000114.1 GCA_947630415.1 uncultured Bacilli bacterium
TTACATGTGTATTGTTATGACACTTTCTTAAATTTATAGTGTTATTATTTTATGTCATTTTTTCATATTATCTACAGTGCTTATGAAAAAATTTGAAATTATTTACTTTTTAGAGGGTAATTGCTATACTTAAATTACAAGTAAAATAAGGATGTGAATAAAAATGATGCAAAGTCCAGATAGTTACTATGAAAGCCATTTAAATGATGATCTCGATACGTTATTAAAAGAGAGAATTTTACTTTACCATGATATGCATTTCTATGAACGAGTTTGTATACTTTCAGATATAGGCATAGGTAATGAAACAGTAATGCCTTCTCCACATACTAAATACCAAATGAATAACCTATATCTTGTTGAATTAACTAAACTCATTGAACAAAAAATGATAGAAAAATCGTTTTTGAAACGACTATTCTTGAAAAAAAAGGACATTGATCAAGAGACCATAAATCGATTTAAAAATGAAATAGATAATATGCTTTTAAAAGACTTAGTAACCAAAAGAGAAACTTTAATAGAAGAATTAAAGAGACAAGAGAATAGTAAGCATATGGATATGAATGTTTATCAATTAGATTCTTCTTATTTAAAAATAATATCTGAGAAAATTTACCATGCGTTTAAGTATAAGAACTTAAATCCAAAACATGCTTTTGAAAAGACCATTCTTGCTGCTTTTAACAATTTTAAAGAGGGTCAAATGAAGTTGAGTGAAAAAACTTTAACCGATGCTATAAAGGAAATATCAAAATCAGAAGATCAAGTGTTTTGGAGGGAGCTAAGTAATAATTATTTGAAAAAATTATTGTTAAATAATTTTAAAGAAGGAAAATGTGTTTCAGTAGATGATATTATCAATCAATTAAAAGAAATGTCTTCTTTCCGTTCACCATTAGAGAAATATCAAGAATATTCTAGTCAAACCGATTTAGAAGATTTCTCTCTTTCTGATCCCTCTTTACTTCATGATGAACAGATAGAATCGGTTGTTAAAGATGTTTTAATTCCAATGCTTACAAATTTAAAATAGAAAAAATAAAGAACTATAGAGCTTATTCTACAGTTCTTTTATTTTAATCTTTGAATAATCAACATAAGAACGGGATTGGCAAAAAAAGAGGTATTTTCTAAATTGGGACTATTCAAGTAGATTTCTCTTTTTCCGACATTTACGAGTTCAAAATCTTCATTTGGTTGGGTAATCGATAGAATTCCACTGGCTACTACAGCGGTAGGTAATTGGTTATCGTTCCAAATAGTAGCTCCTACATAGACGGTAGATTCACCTGGTTTTTTTAGCCAACGGCAATGATGTCATCGTTTTTGACAAAGACCGTATCGCTTATGGCCGTGGCATAGACAGTGAAATCAACTCGATAGATACCCGGATTTTTAATAGTAATCAGATTTTGATCGGTATCTAAGGTAAAATTGTTCTCTTCATCTGATATTTTTAACTCAATTGGAAGACGATTACTCGCATTTACTCTAATACCTGTTACAGGGGTTTCTACATCAAAAGTAATAAAGATAGCAGCAGGACTTTCTAGTGGACCGGGAGGCCCTTCTGATCCCGGTTCTCCTCTTTTACCGGGTTCTCCTTTGTCTCCTTTAGGCCCTTGAAAACCTTGATCTCCTTGTATTCCAGGAGGACCTTGAGGGTCTTCTTCTCCACGAGGTTCCTGTGGCCTTTGTTCTCTCTTTTCTCCTTGAGGTCCCATGCTTCCTGTAGGACCTATTAAACCCATGGGTTCAGTTGGACCTGTGGGTCTTTGTAAATAGCAATGAGGAGGAAGATTATCTATTCGCTTTCTCATGGTTAACGCTCCTTTCTAATTTTACTATATGCATTCTATTATAAGGATGCATAATGGGTACGTTTACCTTTATCAATAAAATTACTTTTAATTAAAAACAATTTTTCCAATCTAAAAGCGAGATGGATATCTCGCTATTTTGTTTTATCGAAATCGATGATAGAAAGTTTTTAATTTTTCATACGTTTCATCTGGTAAGATGAAATGTCCCATTTTTCTAACGCCATTTCCGATCTTTCCTCTTATTCGAGCGAATAGGCGAAGAGGATATTTATCAACGTGTTGGAAATAGTATTTTAGTACTTCATATTTATAAGAAGTTGTACCGGTTTTGACATCCCACCAAGTAGCATCGTAATGATGAACAGCTATATTTTGATTATTAAATACATCAATTAAAAGTACATCAGGAGAGTAAAGCGTAAAATAAGGAGCAATTTTTTGATTATAGCAACGGTATTTTATCTTATAATGTTTCTTTAATACTTCTGTAAGACGAATCACAATGGTTCGATTCATATCGAGTGTTCCATCTTTTTTTACGAAATGATCATTTTGGTAGGTTTCTAGCCATTCTTTTAAGAGCGGGTGTTTGGGAATAGATCCAAAAATACAGGCATTTACGTTGTTTGTTTCTTGTGGAAAAAAGATATTATCTAGGCGTAAGTAATCGAGCGACTTCTTTAATTCCATATCGGTATCCATGTAGAAACCACCTTGTTCGTAAATGACTTTAATACGGAAGTAATCTGCTACAAAAGCCCATTTTTTATGCTCGTAAGCTTCTTTAACATAGTCGTTTTCATAAACGTCACAATTACTTTCATTCCATTCGATAATCTCGTAATCAGGCGCATATTTTTTCCAGGATTCAATGCATTTTTTAGTAAGATCATTGAGTGGGTTTCCGCCAAACCAGAAATAGTGAATTTTTTTAGGTATCAATTTAAGTTCAAAAAGGTTTTCTTCTTTCTTTTCTTCTATGGCTTTTAAGATGTAGTTGTTATGCAAAAAATCTTGTTTATAACGATTGATATAAGCAATAAATTCGTCTACATATTCGGGTTTAAAATAAATAAAATTGGCAATTACATGATATACGGCATATTCTAATTCCTTTTTAAAATCCTTATTTCCTAGCGTAAGTATCCTATCACATGCCTCTAGAATACCTAGAGTACGTTGATCTTGTAATTGGTGTGAAATTGAATCCTCTCTTTGGCGGTAGTAGTAAAGTCCTTTGTTTATATGGATAATTTTTTGGGCAAAACTAAGTAGTATCGGAGTGGTTGCAACATCTTCGTACCAAATACCGGGATCTGGATATTTGACTTTTTCAAAAAGTGTATAGTGGTAGCATCTAGAACAAGCAAAAGAAGGCTCGGTCGAATATAGTAGAAAGTTTTTTTTCGTTTGCTCTTTATGGGTGTAGCAAGGACGTTCATAGCTATTATCATCTCCTTCAAACTTGGTATATAAGTTAAAAGAAATAACATCGTATCCTTCTTTGATCTCATTATAAATAGTTTCTAAATAATCTTCGGTTACCCAGTCATCACTATCGACAAAAGCAAGATAGGTATAAGTTGCTTTATCAATTCCATAATTTCGTGCACTACAAAGACCTCCATTTTTTTTGTGAAATACACGAACCTTTTTCTCTTTTTTATATTCGTCACATATTTTTCCAGTATTATCTTTAGAACCATCATCTACTAAAATAATTTCATAGTTTTCAATATTTTGTTTTAAGAGCGAGTCTACGCAAGTATGAATGTATTTTTCAACATTATAACAAGGTACAATTATACTAATTCCATCTTTTCTCTTCATTCTTTTTCCTCCTTTATAAGTTGTGTTTTTACTTTACTCACCATTAAAATTTGACCTACTTGATATTGATTTTGTTTTTTTTCCCCGTTATTTATTCTTTCTATATAGTTTCATTATAACAAAGAATACGCTAAAACATCAACCATCGCTTTCATTTTCTTCATTTTAAGAATCATAATATATAAAACTAAAAACTTATAGACTAAGCAAAAAATTGTGACTTTTTTTCGAAAATGTCTCTAATTAAAAAAAGAATTTTAAGCAAAAATGTCTCTAATAAAAAA
>CANRHM010000115.1 GCA_947630415.1 uncultured Bacilli bacterium
AAACAACAGCATTAGAAAATGGACATGATAGAGATTATTATCAACAAGCAGAAGCAGGGACTCCTATACTAATGGACGATATCAACACGATGTGGGTATGGATACCAAGATATGAATATGATTATGTGAGTATTCAAACTGCGGGAGGAGTATCAAGCGTTAGTTCTAATAAAACTGTATATTTAAATCCAGGAGAAATAAAAATAAAATTTATAAGTACAGATGTAACTTCAGCAGATGAAGCCGATTATAAAGTACATCCAGCTTTTGATTTTGGGGGAGAACAATTAGAAGGATTCTGGTATGGAAAATTTGAGACTAGTCCAAATGAAGCATGCAGCAGTTCTTCAACATGTAATGTAACGACATTAAAACCAAAAATAATACCAAGTGCAACCTCATGGAGATATATAAATGTCGCTAATGCTTTTACAGTATCCCAAATGATGGAGAATGAAAATGCAACTGAGTATGGATTTAATGGTGATGGAAGTATAGATACGCATATGAGTAAGAATAGCGAATGGGGAGCAGTAGCGTACCTATCCCAAAGTAAGTATGGAAAATACGAAAATAAAACTTATGATGTAAATAGTAAAGAAGTAACTCAAAATAGTTGTAGTGGTTTCACAACAGGATTGGCAGCATGTAGCCAAACTTATGAATCCACTGATGGACAAAAAGCATCCACAACAGGAAATATTACAGGAGTATATGATATGAGTAGTGGAACATATGAATATGTAATGGGTGCATTAGATGATGGAACAGGAATGCCAAAAAGTGGTAAAGATACAGTATATAATTCAGGATTTAATGGAGTATTAGATAGTGGTGATCAAGTATCTAATGGAAGACCATTACCTAACGCCAAGTATTATGATTTATATACAACTAATTTAGCTACCTCATGTACGCAGAATGGAGAATGCTACGGACATGCTTTATCAGAAACCGCAGGATGGTATGAAGATTATCAAACATTTGTAACCTCTTCGAGCCCGTGGTTCTCTCGTGGCGGGGGCGGCCGTGATAGCGTTCTTTCTGGGGTGTTCTTCTTTAGCGACAGCTATGGCTATCCGGTCGGCAACAGCTCATTCCGCCTCGTTCTTGCTCCTATTGAAGGATAATTGTTTAGACTTTGTTATAGAAAGTATGATCCCTACTTTCTATTCTTTTTTGGAAATTTTTACATAGGATAAACTAGGTGAAGTTTATGCGTTTATCTGATTTACAAAATAAAAATGTGGTCAATATCAATGATGGTAGAAATATTGGGAATATTGTGGATGTTAAGATTGATCAAGAAAAGGGAAGTATTACTTCTTTTGTAATTGAACCTAATAAAAATTTTCGTTCTTTTATAGGAAGAGGACAAAATACCGAAATTGATTGGAGCTCGATTACCAAGATAGGGGAAGATGTGATTTTAGTTAAAATTACTTTATAAAAAGTTTAAAATCAAGTATAATGTAGCTTGAGGAAGAACTTGGAATGAAAAAAATTGAATTATTATCTCCTGTAGGAGATGAAAAATCTCTTTATCAAGCTATTCATAACGGATGTGACGCATTATATTTAAGCGGCACTTCTTTTGGTGCTAGAAAATATGCACCTAATTTTACCAATGAGGCTTTAGAGAAAGCAACTAAGTATTGTCATCTTTATGGAGTTAAGATTTATGTAACCGTTAATACCTTAATTAAAGATAGTGAGATGGAAGCGTTAACTTCTTATATCGATTTTTTATATTGTATTGGTGTTGATGCATTAATTATGCAAGATTTAGGAGCCATTGCTTTCGTTCGTATGAGATACCCTGATTTTGAAATACATGCCTCTACTCAACTGCATAATCATAATATAGAAGATTTAAAATTATTAAAAAGATTGGGTGTAAAAAGATGTGTTTTAGCAAGAGAATTATCGATTGAAGAGATTAAAGATTTAGGGGATATCATCGATTTAGAGATCTTTGTTCATGGGGCTTTGTGTATTTCTTATTCAGGACAATGCCTCTTTAGTAGTAAAATACTAGATCGTAGTGGAAATCGTGGCAGTTGTGCAGGTTTTTGTAGGCTTCCTTATACCTTAGAAGAAAATGGACAAGTGGTAAAAGGAATTGATTCCTATCTTTTAAGTCCAAGAGAATTAAATACGCTTCCTAAACTAAATGAGTTACTTGCTTTAGATAATGTTTCTAGTTTTAAAATTGAAGGAAGAATGAAGAGTCCAGCATATGTTGGATTTGTAACAAGACTTTATCGAAAAGCAATTGATTCTTATTATTTAGGAAAGGATAGTACTATTTCTAAAGAAGATGAAAAACATTTAGAAGTACTTTATAACCGTACTTTTACATTGGGACATCTATTTCATGCTAAAAAAGATTTACTTATGAATGGAAAGAGTCCTAATCATATAGGAATACCTCTAGGAAAAGTCATTGAAGTAAATCCTAAAAAGATTAAGATTTTACTAAAAGAAGAGTTAAATCAAAATGATGGAATACGGTTTCCAAACGATGAAGGAATGATTGCTAATTTTATCTATGACAAGGAAGGAAAATTAATTTCTTGTGCTAAAACGGATGAGGTGATTTCTTTAGATAATAAAGTAGGGTTATCTTCTCTTGGAGAGGTACGAAAAACTTTATATCAAAAACTGCTTACGGAATTAGATCATTATGAAGAAAAGAAAATTCCAATTGAAGGAAGTATTATTGCTAGAGTAGGCGAAAAGTTAAAACTAGAACTTAATGATGGATTTTATACGGTTCAAGTAGAGGGCTCTTTAGTAGAAGAAGCAAAGACAGCTCCTTTATCAGAAGAACGTATCAAAATGCAAGTGAATAAGATTAAAGATACACCTTTTGTATTTACAACATTGCAAGTTATAACCGATCATGCTTTTGTTCCGATGAGTGCTTTGAATGAAATTAGAAGAGATGCTATTGCTAGACTCATTACCTTACGAGAAGGAAAGGAAAGAATGGATCATCCCTGTGAAGTAAAAGAAAATCTTTCTTTTGAAGAAGATAAAAAAGTCTCTTTAAGTGTTTCCGTTCGTACGAGGGAACAATACGAGAGTGTAAAAAAATTAGGAGTAGACCGTATCTATGTAAGTGATGAGGCACTTTATAACGAAGAAAAAGAGATGGAAAATGTTTATTTAAGACTCAGTCGTGTAAAAGACTCTTACCAGGATTATCAAAATGAACGTTTGTTGATAGGAGAGATTGGAGGCCTACACTTAACCCATCATAACCAAGTGATTACCGATTACTTTACCAATGCTTATAATGCTAAAACGGTTTCTTTCTTCTTATCCCAAGGAGTTCAAAAAGTGACTTTATCTGTTGAATTAAAAAAAGATGAGATCGCCTCTTTAATCGATTCCTTTAGAAAAGAATACCAAAAGGATCCTCCTTTAGAAATCATTATCTATGGGAGAATTGAACTCATGATTATGAAGCATTGTCCTGTTTCTACCGCTTTAGTAAAGAATGGTCCTTGTGTTTTATGTAGGCAAAATAAATATGCTTTGATTGATCGAAATAAAAAACGGTATCCTCTAGTGATGGAATGTCCTTATACCCATATCTTTCATCATGAAGTAGAAAATCACTTACAAGAGGTTCCTTTCTATTTAGAAAAAGGAATTAAAAACTATCGTGTTGAGTTGTTTGATGAAAACGAAGAAGAAATAACACGTCTTCTTTCGGAACTTAAAAAAATGTTGGGATAAATTACATACAAAGTGAAAAAAGTATGTTAAAATAAGGATAGGAGGCGCTTTATGAAGACGAAAAAAGAAAAAGAACAAATCGAAAGAAGAAATCGTTTTGTACGTTACTTAGAGTTGGTACTTATTTTTGCTTTAACGATTGTATTCATGTTAGGACTTAGAATCTTTTATT
>CANRHM010000116.1 GCA_947630415.1 uncultured Bacilli bacterium
ACTAAATAGAAAAGAGAGGTGAAGTCGAGACTTGTCTACTCGACATGTACGTTGAAAAAAGTCGTAATTGGAATGAGTGGAGGAGTCGATTCTTCGGTAGCAGCCATTCTTTTAAAACAGCAAGGCTACGAAGTAATCGGTTTATTTATGCGTAACTGGGATACCTCGGTAAATGGGGATATTCTTGGAAATCCTAATTTAGGTGATTCTATTTGTCCTCAAGAACAAGATTATAACGATGCACTTGAAGTATGTAAGAAATTAGATATTCCTCTTCATAGAGTTGATTTTGTGAAGGAGTATTGGGATTTTGTCTTTACTTATTTCTTAGATGAATTAAAAAAGGGAAGAACGCCTAATCCTGATATTATGTGTAATAAATATATTAAGTTTGATTACTTTATCAAAGAAGCTAAAAAACTAGGTGCGGACTATATTGCAACAGGTCATTATGCTAAAATGGAAAAGGGATACTTATGCCGTGCTAAGGATTTAAATAAGGATCAGACGTATTTCTTATCGCAATTATCAAAAAAACAATTAGAAAATGTTTTGTTCCCTATCGGTGATATAGGGAAAAGTGAAGTACGTAAAATTGCAGAAGAATATGATTTAGTGACTGCTAAAAAGAAAGACTCCACCGGTATCTGTTTTATTGGAGAACGTAATTTTAAACAATTTTTAAAGAATTATTTACCCAATATGCCGGGATCCATTATCAATATAGAAACCAAAGAAGAATTAGGAAAACATATAGGTCTTATGTATTATACGATAGGGCAGAGAAGGGGACTTGATGTAGGAGGCACCGAAGATAAGCTTTTTGTTGTAGGAAAAGATTTAAATAAGAATATTCTCTATGTCATGGAAGGCGAAGATAATCCTTATTTATATTCCGATAGTTGTCTTATTGAAGATGTTAATTTTAATTGTGAGCTTAGACCTACTTCTTGTACGGCCAAATTTCGGTATCGTCAACAAGATTATCCCGTTACCCTAAAATACTTGGATAACAACGAAATTTTAGTACGATATGAACCAGTTAAAGCGGTAACACCTGGACAAGCTTGTGTACTCTATTTAGGGGATAAATGTTTAGGTGGAGGCTTTATCAAAGAAGTTCGTAAAGATGACAAGAAACTTTGGTATTTATTGTAAAGTGAAATGTAAAGTTTACTCTTGCAAAAAAATATAGAAATGGTACAATGATATTAGGAGGGTCGATAGACGTGGATAATTTAAATAAATTGTTAGGAGAATTAGGCATATCAAAGGTCCGTCTTGCTAAATATTTAGGTGTGTCAAGACAGATGTTATATAATTATTTGGGTCAAGATAATTTATCGAATTGGCCAAAAGAGAAAGCCATGAAATTATTATGCCTTTTAGATATTAAAGATATAAATGAACTTAAAAAAATCAAAGTCGATGGCAATTATATTATGGATGTAGAAGGAAGATTGTCGGAAGGTGTAAAAGACACCACTAATAAAGAAATGATGACTGATTTAAGAGGCTTTAATAAAAAAGAACAAGAACTGCTTGCAAATCTTTTTAATCTCTTAAAGGACAAACTAGCCGATGATAAGTCCAAAGAAACGTATTATGCATTCCGTTATTTGTATTATTATTTGCAATCGATGGATTCTAACAAAGAATTAAAATATATTTTAGGATATATTGTAAAATCTTTAGGCTTTGTCAATCCAGAAGAATATGCTTTCAATGAACCTCAACAATTCATTTTTGAAAGTATCATGTATTCAGCTATGTCCCTTTATGGTGGAGGAAGTGCTTCTAAATCGAAGATTGCCGATACCCATAAACGTTTTGTTGAAGAAATTGAACGCAAAAAAGAAGAAAAATTAAGCCGTACGCAAGAACTTAATACAGCGCGTATTCAAGCTTTAAAAGAGTTAGGATATACGGCTATTACAGAAGAAAATGCCAAGGAAGTACTTGATAAGATTGCCGAAATTCAGTCTCGAAAAGTAAGTTAAATAATAGAGTAGGGGGACCTACTCTTTTTATAGTTTTTTGGAAAAAGTTTACTTTGTTTTTAAATTTCTATATTTATATTTATATTTATATTTATATTTATATTTATATTTATATTTATATTTAAATTTAGATATAGTATATAAATTCATAGCCAATAAATGTTCTTTAGTGATAATATATAAATATAATTGATGAATAAAATGAGTCAAAAAAATAAGTTTAACTCCCCTACCATCAATTCCTTTTTGAAGGGTAGAAGAGGTAGATAGAGTAGATTATTCTTATTTGAGATGATGAGTTGTTCATCTAAAATCAGCTCGATTTGTTTTAGAGCATTTTGAATTTAAAGTATAAGTAATAAATAATATTATAAATAAATTATTTAATTTAAAAATTTAATTCTTAAAACAGTTTATTAATTATTATATTATAATAGTATAGAAATAGCATATAGATCAATTAGAATCATTTATTGAGTAAGACAATTTTACTGTCCTTTTGAGGAATATTCGCTTATTCGCATAATATATATTATGTTAACTTCTTATTTTGAGAAAAAATATAGATATAGTTATATCTTTTCTTTTATATTACGAATACTTGATAATTGATCTAAGAATTTAATAAGGAATACTACACTCTATTATTATATATATTGAATTACTTACTTTCTTTTTTCCTTTATATTTAGATATTATAATATTTTATTTTTGATTATATAAAAATTAATTAAATTAATTTTAAATAATTAAAAAGAGGGGACTCTCCCCTCTTTATTTTGTTATAAATTTAATATTATTATCGACTATACCAGAATAAAATAATATTTCGTAATGATCTAATTCATTCACGTCATAGATTAATTGATACATGATGGATTCTTGAGGCGCTATCTCCGTATTTTTATTATGGTTTAAATCAGCATAAATGGTATCTCCAATTTTTAAACGAAAGGTCTTTTCTTGATCGATGGTTTGAGTTTCAGAAGAAATATTCGTAATTTTGAATTCTAATACTAAATAATGATCGTTTTCGGGTTCTACATCTTGAAAATGATCCTGACTCATAATATCGTTTAATGTAATTTGATATCGATTATCTATAACCGCTTCTTCGTTTAAATAAAATTCCGTTTTACTAGGGAGTTGTTCTACTGAAAAACAGCCTGTAAAAGGAATAATAAGGGTGCATAATAGAACTAGTTTTACAAAGATTTTCATATTCTTTTACTCCTACTCTACTTCCATTATAACATCTTTTGAGAAAATACAAAATATTTCTCATAAAAATGTATAAAATAAAGGCTTAAGTTCAAAATATAAATGGAGGTTAAAATGAAAAAGAATAAAGTAAGTCATGATAATGAAAAAGATAGTTTTGCTAAAAGACACGATCAAAAAATCAAATGTGATGTAGAAAATTGTGCCTATAATGATGGTGAAACGAGTTGCTGTGAACTTCCTGAAATCAAAGTCAGTAGTGAGGATGATCCTACTACAGAAAAAGATACCACGATCTGTGATAG
The DNA here is from genome assembly GCA_947630415.1 of uncultured Bacilli bacterium. Classification (GTDB taxonomy): domain Bacteria; phylum Bacillota_I; class Bacilli_A; order RF39; family UBA660; genus Faecenecus. The sequence continues at coordinate 3,527 of CANRHM010000116.1, forward strand.
CTTTGAATGTAAAGAAGAGGATTGTTGTGATGATGAAGACTGCTGTGATGAGGAAGAACAAGATGAAGATGATAACGATCAGGAAGATGACGAAGAAAAAGAAGATGAGGAATAATTCATCTTCTTTTCTGTTTTTGATCAATGTTTTCTAAATGATTTTTATACGCTTTTAACGTCTGATCAAGTAAAGTAGCAATAGTTACTGGCCCTACTCCACCTGGAACGGGGGAATAATAGCTTGCTTT
>CANRHM010000117.1 GCA_947630415.1 uncultured Bacilli bacterium
CGGGAGATGGAAGTGGTATAGGTAGCAGAAAAGATGGTTATCTAACCATTGATCAAACGTATTATGAAGTAGAACAAGATGCTCCTTTTGTAGCACCTTTTGCTTCCTATTATTATGATGGCGAGTTGGTTCGAAGTGATATAGGAGCAACACCTACTTATATTGATACCTCTGTTTTAACTACTTACACTTTAACTTATTACTATTTAAATGCTACACCCATTACGATTCAAGTCAAAATCATGGATGTAACCCCTCCTAGTATGATCGATGTCACATTAAGAAAAGATAGTTTGACAGGAACTAGTTATACAGGCGGTTGGACCAAGAGTGATGTATATCAAATTTATAATGCCACCGATGGCGATAGAGGATCCGGTGTAAAAGGATATGAGTATGCTTTTTCTAATCAACCGAACAACAATACTTTATGGACCTTCACTAGCAGTAATTCCATTACACAAAAAGATTTACTAACTAAATTGAATACCACTTCCAAAGATTTTAATCAGACAGTTTATGTAAGAGCAGTAGATAATTTTGATAATAAGAGCGAAGCCATGTCTTATGCTTTATCGGTAGATCAAACGGCTCCTAATGCAGATTTTGTCATTAGTGGTACCAAAGGAAATGACACTTGGTATAAGTCGAATGTTTCTATTGACGTAAATAATCAAAGTGATGGAGCAGGAAGTGGAGTTGCCAGTGCTGTGGTCGATCATCCTAGTCTTATTAGCGATACAGCGGGTCAAGTGGTTACATTAACGATTACGGATAAAGTGGGTAATGTTCAGAACAAGACCACCACGATTAAAATTGATAAATCGAATCCTACAGTTGTTTATAGTACGCAAGGATCGCCTTATGGAGGAGGATTTATTAATTCTGCTACCATAACAGCTACTTGTCAAGATGCTTACTCGGGAATTGTAAACGGAGGTCAATCGCAAACAAAAACCTTTAGTGGAAGAGGAACTTATCAGATTTCAGGAAGTTGTACCGATAATGTGGGACACACCATGAATTATTCAAATAGTTATCGGATATTTGTATACGGATCTAGTTCGAGTGCTTGTGGTACCAGTCCTTATAATTGTAATCCACATAAATGTAATGGACATAGCTGTAATTGTAGAGGTGAACGATGTGTTCAGGAAGAATATGTAGCAGGTAATTTCCGAAGTGCAGGATGCGCTCCACTTTCTCAGATTGGATGTCCTTGTTGTACAGGAATAAACTGGGGCTTTACATGTGGTGTTTATGATGGTCAATGTGGTGGTTATGAACCAGGTCACTCTGTATGTCGTAGAACCGAACCTGCTAGTTGTGATACTTGTTATGATACTTGCTATGATACTTGTCATAAGGCCAAGTCGTGCTATTATTAAGGAGAATAGATATGAAGCAAAAAATAATTATTTATGGGATTGTTTTCCTTGCTATTTTATCTATCGGATTAGGAATTGCGATTTCTGCGTTTTCTAAAGACTACAGTCCAACGCCAACTCCTAACTCAACAATGGAACCAAATGAATCAAATAATCCTGATGAGACTAAAGAACCAGGTACACAAGATGAAACTGTAGATCCCACGGTTACGCCCGATGAAACGGATCCTGTAGATGAAAAAGAACGTACATGGCAAAAGGCAAAAGAGGAAGAATTAAAGAACCAACTTACCTATTATATGGAATATTGTTTTGGTAAAACGCATCCATGGGAAGGTTTCATGGACGATAAAGAAGATTTTGTGGTAACCTTTTCTATAAAAAGACTATATGACGATTTACACATAGACATTAGTATGTTTAATACCGATGAAGTAGCCTGTGATGTTGATAAGACCATTGGTATCATTAACGTTAATAAAGATGAAATAACGTATGATGCAGAACTTGATTGTACTTATCATTATCAAGGCGAATGAAAAAACCTTTCTCAGTTAGAGAAGGGTTTTTATATGCGTTTTCGAAAATTAATTCCCATCATACTTCCTAACATCGAAGTAAGAAGTAAAATAACATCATAGAGTATCATTTTTCCTTGAAAAGAAGTATGAAAGATTAAAAAACTAATAAGCGTTACCATCACTAAATAAATAAGTCCTAGTTTTAATCCTTCTAAAAAGCCCTTTTCTTTTGAATTTCTTCCAACCACAAATCCACCTATAAATAAAGTAAGGATCGGAATAAATAGATATAAATACTTTAAAATACCATTATCTAGTATATGATAATAATAAAATAAAGCAATCCATAAAGAAAATAAAAGCATTAAAACAAACGTCCATAAAAGTCCTTTTAAATAATTGATTAAGTTCATAAAGCACCTCTACTAAATCTTATGTGAGGAATAAAATATTATGCTTTTTTCCATACTAGAAATGGGTGATACTATGGATTATTTTATTGTACTTGCAAGGACAGCCTTGTTTTATATTTTAATTATTATTATCTATCGTTTAATGGGAAAAAGAGAAGTAGGACAGTTAGGTATTGTCGATTTGATTGTTTCGATTTTAATTGCTGAACTAGCGGCTATCTCTATTGATAATCGGGATGAATCCATCTTTTTATCAGTACTTCCTATTCTTTTATTAGTGGGAATTCAAGTTCTCATCTCTTATGTTTCCTTAAAAAGTAGTAAAATAAGAGAAGTCTTCGATGGAAAACCATCCGTCATCATCAATCGAGGAAGAGTTAATTTTAAAGAAATGGTCAAACAACGTTATAATTTAGATGATTTATTAACTCAGTTAAGACAAGAACATATTAGATCGATTGAATCGGTTGATTTTGCGATTCTAGAAACGAGTGGGAAGTTATCTATTTTTAGAAAAGATAGAACCATTCAGGGAGATTATCCACTTCCTTTAATTCTAGATGGTGAAATTGAATACGATACCTTACGTCAATTAGGAAAGAATAAAGAATGGCTATTAAAACTCTTAAAAAAAGATCATCTATCGTTAAGTGATATATTCTATGCTTTTTATCGTGAAAAGAAATTATTTGTCATCAAACAAAAAGATTTAATCAATGATTGATTAATTTAAAAAAAAGTGCTATCCTAGTAATAGGATAGGAGGAATAAAGATGGACATCAATCCAAATGATTATATGGTATTTATTTATGTCTTTGTTGCTTTAATTCCTATAGCTATTCTTTTACGTTGTTTTCATACGTTATCCAAAAGAATTCGTAAATGTCGCTTCTTTTATGCCCTAACCAGTATAGTGACTATTATATTTGATATCGTTACGATCTACTATGTTATTAAAGAAGGATTAACTTTTGAAAGCGATAATTATATTATTGTCTATGGCCCTATTGCTCTTGCCGTGTTATCCGTTATCAGTTATGGACTGGGTAAGAAGAAAGAACGTCTTTTAGAAGCCGATATCTTAAAAGAAAACAGTTATGATGTAATGGATTTACGAAAGACCAATCAAAAACCAACCATCAATTTTAGTGAACATATGTAATTTGCATATGTTTTTTTGTGTTCAAAAAAGAAATTGTCTACTTTAAGTTTACCACTGCACTACAATTTTTTGTCCAAAACTGTCAAGTTCAAAAAAATGTCATAGAAAAGTTAACAAAAAGTTGACATGGGGGGGGGCAATTTTATAATAAAAATGTAAACATAGAAAGAAAAAAGTTTCTTTT
>CANRHM010000118.1 GCA_947630415.1 uncultured Bacilli bacterium
GTTTTTCCAATATTATAATATAATTTTAATAAATTCATATTAGCATTTTTAAAAATTTCATACTTCGTTTTATTTATTTCTTGCTTTATCTGTTCTACGATTTTTTTAAAATCTTTCACTTCAGTTGCTAACATTTTAATTCCTCCTTTCTTAATTTTTCAGACGCGTCTGCAAAATTTATTAAACTCTTTTTATCAATTCTGATATTGGCAAGCCAATATCGTAGTATGTTATCTAAATGGTGTTAAAACAACCATGTCATTTTGTACAAAACACTTCTGCATTTTTACTAGGAATAGATTCAATAATTCGAAACATTCCTACAATATCAACGATATCAGTCATACGATATTTTCCATCATGTGCTTTCATTTTCAACTGGTTAGTATTGCTAACCAACTGACTGCCCTCATCATTTAACTTTCCTTTTAACCATTTCCAATAATTTCTTGATTTTTGATAATCGGATTCAGTTAAAACTCCAATAACATCTATTGCACTAAAATAATATTCTTCTTTATCTTTATCCCAAATACTTCTTATTTCTTTACCTTCAAATAGATTTGAAATTGTTTCTAATTTATTTTGACTCATCTATTACTTTGTATAATCAAACTAATAGAAATAAGTTATATTTTTATCAGTTTGATTCATTCCTCCTACATTCAATATATCAAACGCATGTTTTTATTGCAAGTACTTTTTTATATTTTTTTACAAAAATAAAAAGATAGTTAATTTCCTTATATTATACAGGTATATTAACTATCCTTTATTTAATTTATTTCATCGTAGGAATAGCACTTACACTCCGAGCTACTTCAATTAATTCATCTTGGCTCATTACATCGGATACTAAATAATATTCAATACCATTGCTGGTCCATGTAACTGAATTATCGGCAAGAGATCCTACCGTATCACTTAATAAGTAAGGTTCTCCATAAGTTGGAATAACAGCGAACTCATCACTTATATCTGCCGTTTCTTCCACCAGCAAGAAAGGTTTTTCCCCATCAAATGTTAGAATGACACGTTCTCCATTAGTCTTAGCAATTTTATCTTGATCGGTTAACTTGGTACCACTTGGAATATAAAGTGGGAAAATAATGTCATCGATTGAAGCAGTTTCTTTGGTTTCCGTATTACTACTTCCTTCTTCTTGATCTTTACAAGTAGCACATGTATTCATGGCCTCATTTAAGTCAAAGTAATTATCATTAAAGGTTGGATTTAAATCGATATTCGTAAAAGTCATCTTCATTTGAGGAATATCGCCTTCATCAAAAATAGTCACCATTTTAAAGTTTAAATCCTTATTAAGCACCACTTGTTGTTTTGCTAATTTTCGATTGTTTGGATAGTTGACTTTTGTCGTAAAAATAATTTCATTTTCGTTTTCCACAAAATCTTTCTCATTATCGTTTTTGATATCGTCTACTAAAGATTTTAATAAATAGATTTGCGAATTGTTATAAGGCCATTCACTTTGGAACTTAAAACTCTTATTTAAGGATGGCGTTAAAACATAAACTCCTTCATTATTTTTTAAAATAATTTGTTCATGATTATTGGCTTGATTTTTTAAACTGACCCGATAAAAGTCTGGATTTTTATAAGAGGCTACCACATCGTAATGATAAGTATCATCGTTGTTAGAGATTTCTAATGTTCCTTGGACTTGATAACTTTTAGCATTATTAACTTTCTTTTCTAACTCTTTAAGATACTCACTTTCTCCTTTTTTACCACATCCTGTTATAAGAAATGGAATTAAGATTAACAAAAACAGAAACCAACTTTTTTTAATTTTTTTCATTCTTTCACCCCATAAATATGTTTTCAATTAATTATACGAAAGCATATTTATTTTATTCATGAATAATTTTTCTTTTTTTGATTATCCTAATATTGAATTAGAAAAAGGAGGAAAATCATGAAAATAGTGCAAAAGATTTGTTTGGTGTTAACTATTATTGGTGCACTAAACTGGGGATTAATTGGATTATTTGAATTTAATCTAGTAGATACCCTCTTCGGAGTAGGTAGTATCCTATCTCGTATTGTCTATATCCTAGTAGGACTTGCAGGTATTATCAATATCGCACTTCTTTTTGAAGATTGGGATTAAAAAACTTTCCTTTAACGGGAAAGTCTTTTTTTATGAAACAAGCACTAGGCGGAACGAAGTAGAAATAAATGCAGAGCCATAGTCACTATTGAAATTGAACACTCCACCGAGCGGAGGATTGACATAAGCGCCACGAAAGTAACCGCCGCGGTAGAACCACGGGTACGCAGGCATTAAGTGATAATTAAGATCCCCATACCATCCTCCAGTTTCTGATAAAGCATGTCCATAACATACTCCTCCATCACATGCTGTTGCAGTTAAACTTCCAGAAGAGGAACCAGGGTCACTACTTGTATATAAATCATAATATTTAGAATCCGGTAATTCTCTTCCATCAGATAATTGGCTACCATCACTTAATAATCCATTAAATCCTGAATTATTTTTTGTAGTACCACTTCTTGGCTTACCAGTTCCATCGTCTAATGCCCCCATTACCCATTCCCAATCTCCACCATTCATATCATATACTCCTGTGATGTTTCCTGTTGTAGATGCTTTTTGACCAGCAAATGTTTCATAAGTATTAGCACAAATAGAATCTTCTGCTGCACTTGCTGTTGAACCTGCCATTCCGGTTAAATGTTGAGAACAGTTATTGATATATACTTCTTCCCCATCTTTTCCATATTTCCCATACTTACTTTGTGATAGATACGCTACTGCTCCCCACTCCCTATTTTTACTCATATGGGTATCTATTTCTTCACTATTGAATCCATATTCATTTTCATAAGTTTCCATCTTTCGAGATACTGTAAATGCTGTCGATACTCGGATTCCTCCCCATGATTTTACTCCCGGCTTAATTTCTGGAGTAAAGATATCTAAATCACAGTCAGTATTTATCGACGGTTGTGCTGCTGTACATGTTTTCTCTTTATTACTTGTCTCAAATTTTCCATACCATAAACCTGTTAATTCATCTTCTCCAAAAGTAAATGCTGGATGCATTTTATAATTACTTTCATCGCTTACTTGAGTGTTTGTACCACTTATAAAATTAATTTCTATTGCTTCTGGATTTAAATAGACTGTTCTGTTAGATAAACCTTGTGAACTTTCTCCTCCTGCTGTTTGTATGCTTACATAGTTATATTCGTATCTTGGTATCCATACCCACATCGTATTAATATCGTCCATTAGTATAGGAGTACCTGCTTCTGCTTGTTGATAATATTCTCTATCATGTCCATTTTCTAATGCTGTTGTTTTTTCAACTACTGTTACCGCATTCGCCCATTCTTGATTATCATAATCATACCATTCTTTATATAAATCTGCTTTTACCCATGTCTTCTTATTAGTATCATATCTTACTGGGATTAATCCTTCTACTAACTCTGGATAATTCGCTCCACTTTCGTCTTTATATACTCCTGGTTCAGTTGGTACAGTAATAGTATCATTTTGTGCATATACATTTATTTTTACTGAAAAAGTTTTATTATTATATTTCCATGATCCATTAATGACTTTATTTGCATCTTCATCTATCCACATTCTATA
>CANRHM010000119.1 GCA_947630415.1 uncultured Bacilli bacterium
CTGTGCTAGTGGCACCTATGTTTCATCCCCTTTGGTGCCTTGTAGCGCAGCGGAAAGGAATGGTCATAAAAATGAAAGATGACAAAGAATTGAGAGAACACAGATTTATAGTGTTTTGCGGAGATCATTATAATCCGCTTGGTGTAATCAGGAGCCTTGGTGAAAAGAAAATAAGACCCATAGTAATTCTTGTTGCCAAAGAACCAAGGCATATCCCGCGGTCAAAATATGTCGGAAAACTTCATCGTGTTGACAATATGGAGGACGGACTCAAGGTGCTGTTGAATGAGTATGGAAATGAGACGGAAAAACCGTTCGTATATACTTGCAGCGATGAGATCGCCTCTCTGCTCGATTTGAATTATGACCGACTGATCGATAAGTTTTTCTTCTTTCACGGAAAAGAGCAGGGGATCATTACCCACTATTTGGATAAAAAGAACATTTCGGATCTTGCAGTTGCAAAAGGCTGCAAGGCAGCGCGATATGAAGTCGTGGAAAAGGGACGCCTGCCTCAAAATTTACGTTATCCGGTCATAACAAAGGCGATAATTTCAACGTTGGATAACTGGAAAGGCGATTCTTTTATTTGCAATGATGAGAAAGAACTGCTGGAAGCTTTTAAAGAAATCAGAAGCGAAAAGGTTTTAGTCCAGGAGTTCATACATAAAAAGAATGAATACTGCGTAGACGGCTTCAGCTATAACGGCGGAGAAAATGTTGAAATTACATATGTGGCGAATTATTTGAGATTTTCAGATATCAGCTACGGCGCATATATGGTGCTTCATCCGTTGGATCGGTCGGAAGTATATGAGCAGCTAAAAAATATGATCAAAGAGATCGGATTCGACGGCATTTTCTGCGCAGAGTTTTTGATCGATGAAAATGATGATCTGTATTTTTTGGAGATAAATTTAAGAAACTCCGGGTGGAGCTATTCATCTACATACGGCGGATATAATATGCCGTACCTTTGGGCAAAAGCTTGTATTGAGAAAAATATAGACCTGGGTTCGATAAAGCATAAAAAGAAAATAATTGCGATGTCGGAAACAGAAGACTTTATCATGTCGGTGAAAGAAAATCATATGAGCTTTGTGTCGTGGCTGAAGGATTTCATAACGGCAGATTGTCATTTTTTCTCGAATTGGAAAGATCCGAAACCGTTTACGGCATATATAGCAGGATTTTTCTTCAGAAGAATAAAGAGAATTTTTGTGAGAGATAAATCATCTTCATAATCTACAAAAACAAAAAATATAAAACAGAACTGGAGAAGTTAAACATGGAGATTTTTAACAAGATTATTTTTTGGATTGGTTCAATTACCACGATCGTATGTATTGCCTTGTGCATGGTGTTGTTTTTCGCGTGCAAAAGCAAGAGAGCTAATGGTGAGAGAAACGTCCTCGATAACAAAACATCGGAAAAGCCGTGGTCGCTTGGAACTTGGATAGCCGGTGTGTTCGTTGCAGGTATGGGTGTCGGTATGATGTATGCGCCAAGTGATTTGGTGGGATACATAAATCAAGGTCTTAACCCAATAGAATCGATTATTATGATGTCACTTTTAAGTGGAGCACCTGTATGGGCGCTATATTCTATCATGGGGTTATGGTATATGAAGCACATGGATTCCAAGATAGGAAAAGTTGCCGCTATGCTCTCCACAGTTCTTGGCATGGCAATATCATTGTGGACAGGCATGAATACCGTTGTCAAGTTTATCGGTCTTGATTTCCCCGGACTTAAGTTCCTTCTTGCGTCTATCACGGTTTTGATAGCAATTATATCTGCACGAAATAATTTGCTCAAGGGAATATCCAAACTGGCTTTTTTGGTATTTGTACTCGCATTTCTTGCCGTACTTTCTACACCGTTTACTGATTTTACATTTACGCCTATCACTGGGGGAATCACGGCAAATTTCTGGAAAGAGTATTTCTCAGGGGCAACGGCTGCAAGTTGGATTTTCTGGTTCCTTTCCTGGGCGCCTACGGTTGCCCGTTGGCTCGCGCATATCTCCAAAGGAAGGACGATGAAAGAATATATCGGCGGAACTATGATACTGCCTACGATAATAGCAGTTATTTGGATGGCGGTTTCCTGGATGTATCAGGACGTTATAGTAAACTTCAACTTGGCATCTAATATTTCGTCGTTTATTCCTTGTGTGATATTCATTGCCTCGGGTATATTGCTCATGACCGGTACGCTGGACTCCGACTGCAAGGTATTTACAGAGGATTTGGAAGAGCTTACAAAAGGAAAGCTTCCGAGAAAGGCAACTATTCCCTATTATGGTCTGTTCGTACTGTTTGTTTTCAGCCTGTTTATCTCCGGAATTATCAAGGAGCCATTTGCTTTCAATGAGTATTCGTCGCTCATCTTTATGCCGCTGATGATTTGGAGCGTTGTTGAAAGCGCAAAAATGCTAAAAAAGCGGAAATGAAGACCATGAAAAAGATCGAATGCTTCAAAATTCAGTTATTCACCATCGAAAACGGAAAAACTCAGAGTATTTTGCAGATAAAAAACGATAGGCACACCTTATTCCGCGAACCGACGATTATTGTTGCCGATCCGTTTCTGTTCGTACATAATGACGCCATGTTCCTCTTTTATGAGCAAAAGAAGCTGCGTCACAACGGTACGATCATGATGATGCGGTCTGATGACTTAAAGCATTGGTCAAAGCCTGTCGAGGTTCTTCGGGAGCCGTTTCATCTGTCTTATCCGTGGGTGCTTGAAAAGGACGGACATATTTACATGATGCCGGAAACCTGCGGGGACAAGTCGGTTCGGCTGTATGAGGCGGTCGACCCGAATTTGACGGAGTTTAGATTAGTAAAGAAGCTGATCGAGCAGGACGATGATAATTTGGATTTCAGCTTTTCCGATTCATCTGTGGTTGAACGGGATGGAAAATATTATTTGTTCACAACAGTGAGAAAGGACGGCGTGAATCAGCTCCGGCTGTTCTGTTCCGATGAATTTATGGGAGAATACCGCGAACATCCGAAATCTCCGATTTGCGTCAGCAACAAATACGGACGGAACGCCGGACATTTTACGGAATACGGCGGTGAATTATACCGCTTTGCACAAGATTGTGAAAACGGTTACGGCAATAATGTTCATGTTTTAAAAGTCAAGGAATTGTCCACGGAAGATTACCAAGAAGATGTTGTCAAGGAAAACATCTTGGATCAGAATAACGCGTTCTACAAATTCGGCGGTCATCAGTTGAATATTGCGGAATTAAAAGGGAAAACAGTCATTGCGACTGACGCAAAGGAGTATCATTTCTTTTTGTCAAATAGAGTTTTGTACAAAGTAGGACATTTATTTGATGTATGAAATGTATGAAAACGGTATTAGATTCCACAATTCCATTGCAAAAAGTTACATTATCTTGACTGGCAGTGGTGACATTCAAGAGGATGTACCGAATCTCGATAAGTTTGTAATTATGCGACCGGATGCCCAAAGGGATTATTGCGAGGCACAAAAATTGTCAGTACAAGAGAATAAATGACATATAAAGAATTAAGTGTCCAGCAACCGACGTAACTATCATTGACACTATAACAAAAGCAATCAATTTGTAAGGAGACAATTAC
>CANRHM010000120.1 GCA_947630415.1 uncultured Bacilli bacterium
CATTGTGAATACCTAGCATATTAATCGTAATATTACTAGCAATATAGCCCAAGGCTTCATCGTCCGGATCTAAATCAGGAAAAATGAGACGAAAAAAGGGACGCATTAGATGGGCAAGTTTTTCCAAAAGGCCTGCATCTTTCGCAATATTCATAATGCCACTCCAGAGAACCATCAAAGGAAACATCGATAAAAACAAATCCAAAATCGTTTTAGGTCCCGATACAATTTCTTCGGTTAAAATATTGGTATTTCCAGAAACAAATGAAAACAAAACCCCTACTATAATGAAAAGACCCCAAAGTTTATTCATCATTTAAACCACGACCTTATCTTATCCCAAAAACTCTCCTTTTTAGGTACATGGACATAGACTTCTTCTTCATGAATTAGTTCTTCTTCCAAATAAACCTGGGCTACTCCTACTTGCTCCCCTTCTTTGAAATTATTCTTTTTCTTTAATTTAATCAAAAGACGTACCTTTTCTTTTTCTTCTTCGGTTAAGGGATAAGAAAAATTTTCTTCGATATAAATCTTATTTTGGTAATAGGCTTCATCGATTTGAAAGTGGTCTTTATCTAGAATAAGATAGTTTTTGTATCTTGAAAAAGCATCTTCATACAAATCCTTATGAGTGGTATATTGATTGCCATCATTTAAAGTTACAATAGTTAAATTAAGACCGTCTTTACTAGCGGTGGTGACAAGTGTTTTACCTGCCCCTGGCGTATATCCAGTTTTACCTCCAGTGGCATATTTATAACTTGTCAACAATTGGTTTCGGTTATGCCATAAATAACTTTTCTTTTCACTTTGAACCGTGTATTTTTTAGTTCCTACAATTTCCCGATATAAAGGCAAAGTCATCGCATACTGGGATAATAAAGCCATGTCATAGGCAGTTGAATAGTTTTGTGTTTTCTCATCTAGCCCATGGCTGTTTTCGTAATGCGTATTTTTCATGCCAATTTCTTTTGATTTTTCATTCATCATGCGCACAAAGTTCTCTTCGGTTTTGCCGATATAGGTTGCTAAAACAATTGCCGCATCGTTTCCACTTCGCATCATTAAACCATAAAGCATATCACGCATTTTCATTTTTTCGCCTAGTTCCAAATAAATGTTACTTCCATACATGGATAAAACTTCTTCTCCAACCGTGATAACGTCATCCACTTTTCCTGATTCAATTGCTAAAACACAAGTCATTATCTTAGTAATAGAAGCTACTAAGTGTGGATCATCTTTTGCTTTTGCATACAAAACTCTACCTGAATCCAAATCCATCAAAACAGCATTTCTGGCGCTCACACTTACCGCTTCGACCGTAAAAGGAAAAAGGAGCAAGAAAACGATTCCTAAAATCGTCCATTTTTTATTCATCGAGACCACCTAAAAAACTATATGAAAATGAGGCCTTATTTAGTCCAATTTTATCGGGATACTTTTATCTTTATTTATGTTATCAATATACATAATGTTATGGTCTTTTATCAATTGCTCCAATTCTCTTCTTGCTGTTGCATTTAATTTTTCCAAGCGATCACTTTGAGAAATCCTATTATCAATCATACTAGCATTTAAAACTTCAAGATTACTTAAAACTACTAAATGAAGAATATCTGCATAGTCTCTTATATTTCCGCTTAAATCAGGGTGTTTTTGTTTCCATTCTTTAGCAGTCATACCAAATAAAGCAACATTTAATACATCAGCTTCTTCAGCGTATACATATTTTTTCTGCTTATCAGTTAATTTAGGAACAATATTTTCTTTTATGCTATCCGTATGAATTCTATAATTCGTTTTAGATAGACTTCTTCTGACAGACCATTCTATTTTTTCTTGATAGCTTTCATTATATTTGAGCCTTTTAAACTCTTTGATTAAATATAATTTAAAAAGATTATCGATCCAAGAAGCGAACTCGAGTGCTATATCAGAATGCGCAAATGTCCCTACACTATATTTTCCTTTACCCGCTATCAATCCCTTAGCATTTACTCTAGTACACCACTGACTTGAGGACATCGTAAAAGATTTTTTAGGAGCCTCCTCTTTAATTAGGCGGAATTCCGCCCAATTAAAATCTTCATTACTTAATTCTTCCCAAAGTCCTAAAAATTCTATTGTGTCATAATTACTTAACCATTTTTTTATAACATCAGATGGATTATTTGGATTTTTATATCTTGCTAAATCCGTTAATGAAATATAATCTTCATTATCGATTCGCATTACCTTAATTTCATTTTCCTTTACATTCATAACAGTTGTAATTTGATTTTTCATAGTCCTATTATTCCCCCTTCTAGTATAAATCTAAGAAATATTTATACCCTTCAAATTCAATATATAATACATTTGTTTGCTAGTCAATCCTTTTTTTGTATTTTTCAACAAAAAAGGACTTATTTAGTCCTAGCTCTCGTAAATTCCATGAATTTTTTCACGCATACTATCGGTAATATCCGATAATTTCCATTTATCATTTTCTTTTTCTAACGTAAAGTTCAAGGTGTATTTAACTTTATCCATCGTCTTTTTCATCTCATCAATTTTATAATCCATAAACTTTACATCATCAAACACATTATTGGTTACAAACTCATCTTCGTGTTCTTCTAAATAAGCATTCGCTTCTTGTAAGACTTTGGCATAGTCATAAACCTCGATTTCAATATCTACTTTTGCATTGTTGCCATCGACGGTTTCTTCTTTTACTTTATACATTAAATTTTGGTACTGTCTTTTCATTAAATCTCGGTATTTCGTCTTTTGTTCTTCGGTAAGGTTTGCTGTACGAGATAATACATCATCCAACTCACTTAAAACCTCACTATCCATCGTTTGATATTTTCCTAAAAACTCCTCTACTTTTTTAGTTGGTGTATTCATCATATCAGTAAAACTACAGCCTGAAAATAATAAAAGTGAAAACACCAATATTCCTAGTTTTTTCATCTTGGTCATCCTTTCATTTTTAGTATGAAAAAAAATAAGGCTTTTATACCTTATTTTTAATAATCACAATTGTTAGGTGTTCTTGGGAATGGAATGACATCTCTAATATTGTCCACACCCGTTAGATAAATGAGAAGTCGTTCAAAGCCCATACCGAATCCAGAATGATAGCATCCACCATATTTTCGTAAGTTACAGAACCAATCGACCGTTGCTTCATCAACGTTCATTTCTTGAATACGTTTTTGAAGTTTGTCGTAGTCTTCTTCCCTTTGTGAACCGCCCATGAGTTCTCCCGCACCCGGAACTTCTAAGTCAACAGCCGCAACGGTTTCGTTATCCGGATTTACTTTCATATACCAAGCCTTGATATCCTTAGGCCAATTGGTAATAAATACCGGTCCATTAAAGTATTCGGTAATATATTTTTCATGTTCTTTCGCAATATCTTCTTTATAATCTGGAGTGAATTCCCATTTAACATCGGCTTTCTTTAAGATATCGATGACGTCGTGATGAGAAATGCGAACAAACTTTGCGTTTACTAATTTCGTCAATTTCTCTTTTAATCCTTTTTCTACAAATTGATCAAAGAAATCAATTTC
>CANRHM010000121.1 GCA_947630415.1 uncultured Bacilli bacterium
GCATTTAATACATAGGGACATTTTTCCTTAAAATCGACTTAAAAAAAGCGGACATTTTCGCTTAAAATTCACATAAAAACTTATAGACTAAGCAAAAAATATTTACTTTTAAATGATTTGTTATTATAATTTAGTTATAAATAATTTTTTTAAAATTTACCTTATTGAGAGTGATGGAGGGAATAGGCCCTGTGAAGTCCGGCAACCTATTAAATTAGGTGCTAAATCCTACGGTAAATACCGAAAGATAAGGATAATCCAAACGTTTAAAGTGATTATCTTTAGACGTTTTTTCTTTTTAAGGTAAATGAAGAAGGAGGAAGATTATGGAAAAATTATTTACAAGTGAATCAGTTACTTTTGGACATCCAGATAAGTTAAGTGATTTGATTGCGGACTCTATTTTAGATGCTTATCTTAGTAAAGATAAGAATGCTCGTGTTGCTTGTGAGGTTGCTTTAGGCAAAAACAAGGTTTATGTGCTAGGTGAAATTACAAGCAAAGCTAAGGTCGATATAGAGAAGGTTGTAAGAAAAACGATCCTTGATGTGGGCTATGATCAAGATGCACTTTTGTTTAATGGGCATACGTGCCAAATCATTAAGGATTTATCTTGCCAATCCAAAGACATTGCGCAAGGCGTGAATGGTAGAAAAATCAAAGCGGGAGATCAAGGAATCATGTATGGATATGCTACAGATGAAACTCCTAATTATATGCCTTTAGTTCATAATTTAGCGCATGCTTTGACTGACCAGTTAACCTATGTTCGGCAAAATAATCTTATTAAAGGTTTAAGACCCGATGGTAAAACACAAGTCACATTAACAATCGAAAAGGAACAAGTTTATATCAACACCATTGTAGTCTCTTGCCAACATGATGAAGATAAGTCCTTTTCCTTATTAAAAAAAGAAATTAAAGAAAAAGTCATTAAAGCAGTTATTCCATCATGCTTTCTAAAAAACACCCAAATTTTAATTAATCCTACGGGACGTTTTGTAATTGGAGGTCCAGTAGGAGATGCTGGTTTGACAGGACGTAAAACCATGGTTGATACCTATGGCGGAATTGCTCACCATGGAGGAGGAGCTTTTTCGGGTAAAGATTATACGAAAGTGGACCGATCTGCTGCTTATTATGCTAGGTATGTAGCTAAAAATATCGTTGCATCTGGTTTAGCTAAAAAGTGTGAAGTAAGAGTTGCCTATGCTATTGGTGTAGCTAAACCTGTGATGGTTGATTTTGATTGTTTTAATACCAATCTGGTAGAGGAAACTTTAATTAAGAAAGTTATAGACAAGTTTTTTAACTTTGAAGTTCAAAATATCATTGATACGTTAAATCTAAAAAATTTAGAATACACATTCGTAACTCAAAAGCATCATTTTGGCATAGATTCCTTGCCTTGGGAAAAAACCGATTTGGTTAGTCCTATTAAGAAATATGTTCATGATATCATTTCAAGAAAAATATAAAATAACTCAATAAAAAGAAGAGATTATATCAAGTTAAAAATAATAACAGGGAAACATTCAATCGTTTCCTTGTTTTGTTTATACATCAGTGATAAAATATAGAAGAGAAATGGAGTTCGTGTTAGATAGGAAGTGATACCATGTTTAATTTAGTATCAAAATATAAGCCTAGTGGAGATCAACCAAAGGCCATTGATGAATTAGTGGAAGGTATTAACGAAGGCAAGAAGCATCAAGTTTTATTAGGAGCTACAGGAACGGGAAAGACCTTTACCATTGCCAATGTGATCCAAAGAGTTAATAAACCTACTTTGGTACTTGCGCACAATAAAACGTTAGCAGGACAGCTTTATGGTGAATTAAAAGAGTTATTTCCTAATAACCATGTGTGTTACTTTGTATCTTACTACGATTATTATCAACCCGAAGCTTATGTTCCATCGACGGATACCTATATTGAAAAGGATTCATCTATTAACGATGAAATCGATGAGTTACGGCATATGGCAACATCGAGCCTTCTTTCTTATGATGACGTTATTGTGGTAGCTAGTGTTTCTTGTATTTATGGTATAGGAGAAGTGGAAGAATATCGGAGTAAAATGCTAACCTTAACGGTGGGAGATACGGTTGACCGAAATACGGTTCTTGCCAAGTTAGTAGATATGCTCTATGAACGAAATGATTATGATTTTAAAAGAGGAAGTTTTAGAGTTCGAGGCGATATTTTAGAAATTATTCCAACCAATGAAAGTAGTAAAGGACTTCGCATTGAGTTCTTTGGTGATGAAGTAGATCGTATTAGTGAAGTCGATACTTTAACTGGGGTCATTTTAAATAATAAGAAAACGATTAGTATTTTCCCGGCTAGTCACTTTGTTACGAGTGATGAAAAATTAAAACAGGCCTTGGTCACGATTCGTGAAGAGTTAAACAGCCGCCTTACTTACTTTAAAGAAAACAACAAACTACTAGAAGCAGAACGCTTGGAGCAGAGAACGAATTACGATTTGGAAATGTTAGAAGAAACGGGTTTCTGCCATGGTATTGAAAACTATTCAAGACATATGGCAGGAAGAAAAGAAGGGGAAACGCCTACCACCTTAATTGATTTCTTTCCTAAAGATTTCTTGATGGTAATTGATGAATCCCATGTCACGATTCCTCAAGTAAGAGGTATGTACAATGGAGATAGAGCACGTAAACAAAACTTAGTGGATTATGGTTTTAGACTTCCTAGTGCCCTTGATAATAGACCGTTAAAGTTCGATGAATTTTCTTCGAAATTAAATCAAGTCATCTATGTTTCTGCGACACCGGGAGATTATGAATTAGAACTTACTAGAGGTGCTTTTGTTGAACAGATTATTCGTCCTACTGGACTTTTGGATCCATTGGTTGAAGTACGACCTAGTGAAGGACAAATCGATGATTTGATTGGGGAAATAAAAGACCGTATCGAAAAGAATGAACGTACTTTAATTACGACTTTAACGATTCGAATGGCTGAAGAATTAACTGCTTATTTAAAAGAAGTGGATATCAAAGTAGCCTACTTACATACGGAAGTTAAAACACTGGAGCGTATGCAAATCATTCGTGATTTACGTCTTGGAAAATACGATTGTATCGTAGGAATTAACTTGCTTCGTGAAGGAATCGATATTCCAGAAGTAAGTCTTATTGCCATACTAGATGCCGATAAGGAAGGATTTTTACGTAGTAGTAGAAGTTTGGTTCAGACGATGGGACGATGTGCTAGAAACGCCAATGGAAAATGTATCCTCTATGCGGATAAGATGACTGATAGTATGGATTATGCGATTCGTGAAACTCAAAGGAGAAGAACGATTCAAGAAGCTTATAATAAGGAACATGGTATTACTCCTACCACCATTATGAAAGATATTCAAGAAGTGATTAGTAACGTTGATACTGGAAAAGAGAAGAGCAAGAAGACTCCTAAAGAAAGTAAACAAGAACGCATTAAGACGATTGAGAAAGTGGAACAAGAAATGCGTCTTGCTGCCAAGAATTTGGATTTCGAACGTGCTATGGAATTACGTGATTTACTCTT
>CANRHM010000122.1 GCA_947630415.1 uncultured Bacilli bacterium
AATGACAGGAGATGGAGTTAATGACTGTCTTGCTTTAAAAGAGGCTGATTGTTCAGTTGCTATGGCATCAGGAAGTGATGCCGCTAGAAGTGTCTCACAACTTGTTTTATTAGATTCTAACTTTGCTTCTATGCCTTATGTAGTAGCTGAAGGAAGAAGAACAATTAATAATATTGAAAGAAGTGCCTCTTTATTTTTAGTTAAAACAGTTTATGCTACTATTTTAGCAGTTTTATTCTTATTTATTGAAAGTCCTTATCCTTTTATTCCTATTCAATTAACTCTTGCTTCAGTAGTTACTATCGGAATTCCTTCTTTTGTATTAGCTCTTGAACCTAATCATGAACGAGTAAAAGGAAAGTTCTTAACAAATGTGTTAAAAAAATCTATTCCTCCAGCTCTTGTTATTGTCATTAATATTTTACTAATTACTCTTGCTAGTACTGTGTTTAAACTAGATTATGAAAAAACATCTACTTTATGTCTTACTTTAACTGGTTATACATCATTTATTTTGTTATATACTATTTGTCAACCACTTAATAGATTACGTTTCTTCTTATTTTTATTTATGTTTTATGCCTTTATTTATGGAATTTTAAACATGACTGTTATTTTCTCTATTACTCATTTTGATTATTTGATGATTGCCATTACTTTTGTTTTAATGTTTATTTCCCATCAACTTTATCAAATTTTTACTAGAGTTTTATCGTTTGTGATAGAGAAAAAAGAAAAGTTAAACTTTAAAAGAAGTGAAGCAAAATAAAAGCCCACATTTAGTGAGCTTTTTTCATATTAATGGCGGAGACAGAGGGATTTGAACCCTCGCAGCAGTTGCCCGCTCTACACCCTTAGCAGGGGCGCCTCTTCAGCCTCTTGAGTATGTCTCCAATTTGGCATCCGTAGTTATAATATTACAAGAAAGTGTAAGGGTTGTCAAGATAAAAGAAGTAAAATAAAAACTCCTCACCTTAAGAGAAGTTTACTTTCATATTGGTGACCAGTACGGAATTCGAATCCGTGAATGCTGCCGTGAAAGGGCAGTGTGTTAAGCCACTTCACCAACTGGCCAAAAAAAATGGCGCCTCAACTAGGACTTGAACCTAGGACCCCTTGATTAACAGTCAAGTGCTCTAACCGACTGAGCTATTGAGGCAAATAATGGTGGGCCTGACAGGACTTGAACCTGTGACCCCACGCTTATCAAGCGTGTGCTCTAACCAACTGAGCTACAGGCCCATTTCTTTGCTGACATCTACAATTCTACAATAAAACAATATGATATGCAAGAGAAAAAATACGAAAAATTTAATTTTTTTCCTAAAAATAGGTAAATTTTCGAAAAAAATAGAAAAATATATGTCATTTAAAATAAACTCTTTAGCTCGTTAAGTAAAGTTTTTACTGTATTAGTTTTATCTATATGTTTAAAATTTATACTTTAAATTAAAAGAAAATTTGACAAAAGATGAGAAGTTTTTTAAACTCAAATTAAATATTTAGAAAGAGGCAAGAAGATGGAAGGACCGTTATTAGAAATGCTTTATCAGATTTACCCTGATAGTTCTAAAAAGAAACTTAAAAGCTATTTAAAATCAGGTTGTATATATGTAGATGGTAGGCAGGTAACAAAATATGATTTTTGGCTTAAAAAAGGGAGTCAAATTGATATACGAAAAGAAAATAAGACTCATAAAAGAAGTCCTCTTCCCATTATTTATGAAGATGATAATTTTATAGTTGTAGATAAACCAAATGGGCTACTTTCAATAGGAACTTTAAAAGAAAAGGAAAAAACGGCTTATCATAAAATGCGTACCTTTATTAAAGAAAGAGGTCGAGGTGAAAAAATTTTTGTTTTACATCGTCTAGATCGTGATACTTCTGGAATATTAGTTTTTGTAAAAGATGAGAAGTTAAAACATCTCCTACAAGAAAATTGGAATAGTTGTGTAAAAGAAAGAGAATATGTAGCTTTAGTATCAGGTAAAGCTAAAGATATGGATAGTATAGAGCTTTACTTAACTGAAGGTAAAGACTTAAAAATGCATGTTACAAATAATAAGGGTAAAAAAGCTATTACAAAGTATCAGTGTCTTAAACAAAATGATGCTTATTCACTTTTAAAAGTGTCTATTGAAACAGGACGAAAAAATCAAATTAGAGCTACGCTTTCTTTTATTGGCCTTCCAATTGTAGGAGATTTAAAATATGGATCTTTAAAAAAGGCTAATAGACTTTATCTTCATGCCACTAAACTTATATTAGAGCATCCTATTACCAAGAAAAGATATGTATTTGAAAGTAAAATACCACGGGAATTTAAAGAATTTTTTAAGACTTTACGAAAAGATAAAAATATTTTATAATTTAGTAAGGAAAAGGAAGTATTTATATGAAAAAGTTTATATATATTGTATTAATGTTATTTTGCATTGGATTTATTACTGGTTGTGGAACCACTATGACAAAAGATGTATCCAAGTTTAAAGAAGAGTATGAAGGATTAAATGGGAAGAAGACAGAGAATGGTAAAACATACAGAACTATTAAATTTGATGATGATATTAACGTTGTTTATGAGGATGCCTCTCAAATTGTTGAACGTCTAAAAAATGGTTCGGGAGTAATTTATTTAGGTTTTCCAGAGTGCCCTTGGTGTAGAACTATGCTTCCTGTTTTATTAAATGTATTAGAAGAAGATAATCGAACTTTATATTATTTTAATGCTAAAGAAATTCGTGATTCAAAACATCTAGATGAAAATCATAATGTTATAACAGACAAAGAGGGAACAAAAGAATATAAAGAAATGCTTGAGTTACTTAATGATTATTTAGGACCTTATGAAGGGTTAGAAGATGAAAGCATCAAAAGAATTTATCTACCAACTGTTATTTTTGTTGAAAATGGTGAAATAAAAGGTGTTCACATTGGAACAGTTGATAGTCAAGAAGATCCTTATAAGAGTTTAACAGAAAGCCAAGAAGAAGAATTAGAAGAAAGCTATGAGAGTTATTTAGAAAAGTTAGGCAATGAAACTTGTAGTCGTGAAGGTTGTTAAAGTCTTTAATTAGAAAAATTTACTAAAAAATAAAAATAGGTGAATAAGAAAAGTCTCCTTCTACCATTAAAAAAGTAGAAAGGAGATTTTATTTTGGCACGTCATAAAGTTGAAATAAGTGGCGTGAATACAGCGAATATTAAAGTATTATCAAAAGAAGAAATGGATGAGCTTTTTCTAAAAATGAAGGAAGGTAATCCGTTTGCGAGACAGGATTTAATTGAAGGTAACTTAAAATTAGTTCTTAGTATTTTAAGAAGATTTAAGTCAAGGGGAGAGAATTTAGATGATTTATTTCAAGTAGGTTGTGTTGGACTTGTAAAAGCAATTGATCATTTTGATTTATCACATGAAGTTAAGTTTTCTACTTATGCAGTTCCAATGATTTTAGGAGAAATTCGTAGATATTTAAGAGATAATAATAGTTTAAGAGTAAGTAGATCCATTAAAGATTTAGCTTATAAAGCTATTCGTTTAAA
>CANRHM010000123.1 GCA_947630415.1 uncultured Bacilli bacterium
TAATACGTCTGCCATTATTCCCTGCACTAGTTTGTCTTCATATGCTGGTATACCTAGTGGTCTTAATTTTCCATTTGCTTTCGGTATATATGTTCTTCTAACAGGTAATGGTTTGTAACTAAATTTCTTCATACGCTTTATTAGGTTTTCTAAATTATCTTCCAAGTTCTTCTCATATTCTTCTTTAGTTACTTTATCTATTCCACTGGCTTTGTTCTTTTGTTGCCTACTATGTTGTTCTTTTAATCTTTCTTTATTGACTAAATGAATTAAGTTTTCCACCCTTATATTTCTTTGAGCGTAATATTTTATATCTTTTCGTTCATTTTCCACTTCATTTTCCTCCTCTTGGGATGTAAAGTGTTTCTCTAAAGAAACGATTATCTGCTAGTCCCTTCGCTCTAGAGTAGTTATCTCCTTCTTTGCTACTATGAACTAGTCCGACTACTTATATACCTTTTGAGTGCCTTAGGTTAACCAAGTCCTTGTACACCCATTACTCTTTACTATTGGTGTTTTAAACCTTCTAGACTTAAGAGTATATAAGTTCTCTCAGGTACGTGTAATATAACTATGTAGAACTCGCCATGTCCTAAAGACCCCGATAGATTTCTCATAATGTCTAGCTTTTCGACATTACCGATTTTGTTTGCTAGGTAGGTGACCCTATCAACATCTACTTATATATGATTTTACGAGGCTCAATAACTTCACGCTTTCGCATTGCGGCTCGAACTCTTGCTTATCTACGCTTAAACCTAGCCTCGCGGCTTCGGCTCCAAGATTAGCTAATGGCTCTTTGCTAGAGATTACCATGTTGGCTTCCCACCAACTATATATTACACGCCGAACTGACGCACCACCTACTCACCATTATAGCTTATTTTCATCTAAAAATAAAGAAAAGGCTTCCCTTTTCTTAGTAAAACTACGTACTAAATCATTTTTGTAAAAAGTTGGATTAAAAAAGGACTTAAGAATACTTCAAAACAAGAGGCAACCAAAGATCCCAAAATACCAATCAATAAAATTCTGATATATTTATGCATCACTTCTTTTAGTTTAATATTCTTTTTTAAAAAGAGATAAGAAAACAATTTCGTTGAAAAGGAAGTGGCATAATAAACTAATAATAACGAGATAATTAAAAATAAAAGTTGATGAGGAAAGATATAACTAATAGATCCTAAAATGCCTTTCAAATGATAGACTTTTATAATCGAAGAAATGGAAAAACCAAAGATAAATCCTTTCATCATTAATAGAAATAAAATAATAGGAAGTCCAATAATCGATATACCTAATAACCAAACCGTAAAGACATAAAGGACATTGGATAAAATACTATTTAGGAAACTACTTCCATAGGAAAAATGCTCAATCGATTTCATTTGTGTGAAAAACCTAGTAATTTCATCGGTTAATAAGACCCCATCTACTTCATTTAAAACAAATACATAACTAATTCCAAGGATGATACCAATCATTAATAAGATGCCTAAGAAAAGATAGATTTTTTTCTGCTTTTGAACGTTATTTCTTTTTACATTACTTGTTTCGTACATTTCTTATTTTTCACCCATTAAAGCGTATGATGAAAAAAAGAATTTTATGTACAAGTTTTATTTTACTTTTAGTAAAATCTTTTATATAATTGAATAGAGGTGTAAACATGAATAAAAAAACAATTAAGATTGTATCAATCGTATTAGCGGTTGCTATGATATTTTCTTTCTTAGCAATGGTTGTTGCTTACTTTCTATAAAAAAAGAGTTAACTTTTTGCATTAACTCTTTTTGTTTGCTTTTTTTACGGCCTTTTTATCTTCTTTTAATAGATCTCTTATCTCTTCTAGAAGTACTACTTCATCACTTTTTGTTACTACTTCTTCTTTGGCTTCTTCTTTTTTATGATGGAAAAGACGATTCGTCATTTTAATAAAGACAAAGATACAAAATGCAACAATTAGGAAATCGACTACATTTTGAATAAAGTTTCCATACATAATGCTCGTATCGCCAATATTAATTTTTAAAGCAGTAAAGTCAATTCCTCCTAAAATAATTCCTAAGATGGGCATTAAGATGTCATTTACGATGGAAGTTACAATTTTACTAAAAGCTCCTCCAACAATGACACCGACTGCTAAATCCATGACATTTCCACGGGATATAAAATCTTTAAATTCTTTTAACATACTTTACCTCCTAGTTCATGAAAAATGGTTTCAATGACCAAGTCTCATTTGATTCGGTAACGGCATGAACAACCTTAAATAAGCCTTGAGGATAGGTATGATATGTATTTCCATCTTCCGTCTTAACTGAGCTCTCCGTAAAGATGTAAGGTGCTTTTTCATTTGCTAATTGGTTAAAATTAACAACTGCAAGAATCGCATTCGCAAGAATCGTTAAAACAACAAGTGTAAACAACGTATTAAAAATGGTTCTAAAGACATGTCTTTTTCTTTTTGGTTGTTCTACATTTACAACTACATTAACATTTTGATTTTGTGGTTGTTCCATTTCTTCTTTTGCCTCTTCCATTGGTGCAGGTGTAATAGGTGTAGGATTAGGCTCAGGCACATTCCCCACTTGAACAGGTGCAGGTTCTACTGGAACTTGATAACTACTTGCCTCCTTAGTAACCGGTGCTACTGGTTCTTGATAGCTTGGCGCTGGTTCCGGTTCTGGATTAATAAAGGTAGGTTTTACGGTAGAAGCTTCTTCCATACCTACTCCTTGATTTACTTCTACTTCATTATCGGGAATCATTACTGGTTCCGCATCGTTATTTAGATTCATTCCATTTGAATCAAATTCATTCATTTTACATTCACTCCTTATTATAAGGATAACATATTTTTTTTAAAAAACCTAGTATATCTTTTTAAAAAATGAAAAAAATAAAAATATCTACCCATAGTATTTACTCGTTTTTAAAAATTATACGTTTTTTCCTTAAATTTCCAATACTGGAAAACATTAATACTAGTGATTTAAAAAAAATAAAACATACTAATAATGTAGTCTGTAAGGAGTTGAGATTGATGAAAAAACATCACATACTACATTTTCTCATTACCCTAGCGGTCTTACTTTATCCTTCAACCATCTTTGCATACTCCAATAAAATTATTCCAGGAGGCGAAAACATTGGTATTGAATTAAATTCAAAAGGTGTTTTAGTGGTGGGCTTTTACAAAGTAGATAATGAGTATATTGGGAGTAATTCAGGGTTACAATTAGGAGACCGGATTACCAAAATTAATAGTACGGAGGTAAATACCATCAACCAAATGGTCGAAGCCATCAATAGGGAAGTTCAAAATA
>CANRHM010000124.1 GCA_947630415.1 uncultured Bacilli bacterium
GACCACACCCCCATAATCCTTGTGGATATCAATTTGAGAAGATATCACCGTTGCTAACTCGACACATCCATTTAGTACGAGAGAACAACTGGTCTCATCACAACTACTTTCTATTCCTAAAATAAGGGTATTTTTCATATTCTCCCTCTTTTCTACTACGCATTTTTTTGCTTGTTCTCTTCTGCTTCTGTTAATTTTAAATAATTAGGTTCTACCGCATGGGGATTGATTCCTTCTAAATCTTCATACCTATGAATAATTTCCTCAATATCGGCATTATACGGGATTACTTCTTTTTCGGTATCAAACGAATCATTCGATACAATAACACTTTTTCCTGGTAAATCATCCATAGCTACTTCTAAAGCACTTCGTTTAATATATTGTTCTTTTAAAATAGCAGTTCCTGCCTTATCATAGATGGCTCCAAATACATATCCCCTTCTAGCATCAATCATAGGTACTATATAATCATAAGATGTATCCTTTAAAGTAGCCATTGCTTTTAAACTAGATAAAGGAACAATTTTCTTTTTCATACTGTAAGCATAAATCTTGGCAATGGTTACCCCAATTCGAATTCCAGTAAAAGATCCAGGTCCATTTACAACTATAATCTTATCAATTTCCTTAGGATCTATATTGCAAGATGCAAACAACTCTTTAATTTGAGGTAAAGTAAAACTAGATAATTCCTTATCTAATTTTAGTTTCACTTCATTCTTAATTTTTTTATCGACACTGATACCTGCAAAAAGATAACTCGATGAAGTGTCTAAATAGAAAGTTTTCATAATACAGCCTCACATAATTCTTCATACGCTTGACCAATCGGATTGATAATTAATACACGTGCATCTTCTACGTCATCTAAGACTCTAATCTTTATCTCTAATCGTTCTTCTGGCAAATAATCTTTGATCATATCTGCCCATTCGATAATCACTACTCCACCCTTATGGAAATATTCATCTAAGCCTAGATCTTCTACATTTCCTTCTAAGCGATATACATCCATGTGATAAAGAGGAAGTTCTCCATTTGGATACTCTTTAATAATATTAAAAGTAGGAGAAGTAATAGCTTCATCAATTCCTAAAGCATGCGCAAAACCTTTCGTGAAAACCGTTTTTCCACTACCTAAATCTCCTTCTAGACAAATAACCATATTAGGAAATTTCTCAGATTCCATGTTTTGTGCTAATTCAATTGTTTCTTTTTCATTATGTGTTGTTACTTTATACATTCCTTATCACCATCCTCATTATAGCAAATAAAAAATAGGTAATACAACCTATTTTTATGAGTTTTTGTAATATCCTTGTCAATTTACTCTTGTGGTGGTAAATATTTCGCTAATAAATCAAGTAATTTAGGATCGGTTACAAGTTCTACATGTATAGAACCATCTTCATCATTTATCTCTTTTACAATGAGAATATCCGTTTCTATTTCCTTTTCATCATCACTAACTTTGTTTAAAAGAAGATAACTTTCATTTTTATATACCGCTTGATTAACTACGATATACTTTTGATCATTTTCTAATACTATTATTTTATTAATTCGGTTATTCATCTTTTACTCCCCTTTTTTACTTTATTTCGCAACTGCCTGAGCTTCTACTACTTGTTGTCTTCTTTCGGATAAATCATGATAAATCTCTTCTGGTATATAGGCAAGACTTACACCATCAGCTTTACTAAACGGTGTATTTTCTTCAATATCTGATCGTATATCTTGTGCGTCAATTTCAACTAGTTTCATATTATTCGTTGAAGCCAACTTTCCACATCTTCTTTCAAATTCATCAATGGTTTCCATTGGTTTTGAGAGAAGAGTGAAGGTCTTTAAGCAAACATAGGCATCATGGGCTCTTGCATCCTCTGTAGGTTCTTGTGAATATTCTTTATATAAATCAAATAATTCATTATAACTGAATGTTTGTAAATCTTCTCTTTCAGTGTCATAGTTATTAACTTCCACTTGCGAAATTACTGTATCTCTTTCATGAGAAGCAGTTGCTTCTGCTCTCCGATCAACAACGTGAAAAGATCCATCTTCCATATATTCTACTTGAATTGGATTGGAATGCAAATCATGGGTATCGACAATTGCATTTTTAATAGCACCAACATAATCTCTTACGCGCATAACAAATTCTTTAGCGATCTTCATTGGGGGAAGTTTACTAACTAGTTCTAATGATGCATCTTTAATTTCTCTAACGGTCATTCTATTCTTTTGAGGTTCCGCAACAATTGTCGCATTTTGTAATAAATCAAAAGGTTCTTCATCTTTGGCTGGATTAGTTGAAGGTAGAACCTGTTCAAAAGATTCTTCTTTAGGAGAAACTTCTTCCTTAGGTGGTAGTCCTGCTTCTTTAAATGGAATACTTGTATCATTTAATGATGCACTTGGGGCAGGCGCTGTAACAGTAGGATTTACTGGTTCAGTAGGTGCTGGAGCACTAAGTCCAGGTTCTACTTTTACATCTGTGCTATCCGTATTTGAAAGTGTTTCATTATTAGAAGGTTTAAAACTTAATTCTCTAGCTACATTTTCTTTGGTAGCATTAAGCATTTCAACACGAGTCTTGGCAACATTTCCTATTTCTTCTCCAATATCTTTAGCATCGTTCTTTAAATCGAATAAAGAACTTGAATAATAGATATCCGAAATAATTGCTTGATTCAAAATCATAGCAACATTAGCTTTTTGAAATTTATAATTTTCTTCCTCGATACCTGCATTTGCTTGACGAAGTAGTTCTTTTACATCAGGAGTCTGTTCATAGATAGGTAAAGCCTCACTATGATTCTTAGTATAAAGAAAACCTGCTAGAGCACGATTGCTATCAGCCATAATTTTACTCTGAAGTTGAATTTCTTCACTTTGATTCCAAAGTACCCTTACATCATTGTTTATGTTATATGGATTTGCATCTAACATAGCACCAATTTCATCCATTACTTTAGGTGTGATAAACTGTCTATTTTGTTGTACTGCCTTACCACGGTTATTGATTTCTCTAGTAACCTGGTCTTTTAATTCAGGATCAGTAATTTTAGCTTCTAATTCGTGTAAGGAACGAATAAGTGATAGATTGGTAACGGTATCGTTATAGGTTAAAAGAAGCAATTTATGTAAGTTCAAATTACTTAATTCTTTATCTCTTGCCTCTTGATAACTTTGCATTTGAGCTTGATCAGTAGGATTAAGGGATTTCATTTGAGCATCAATTTTCTCTATATTTGCTTCGATAATATGCATATTGTTTTCCCATTTTTGATAAGATACACTACCGTTAACTTCTTTT
>CANRHM010000125.1 GCA_947630415.1 uncultured Bacilli bacterium
GCTATGGTATTATGATGGGCGATGAATCTTGGTCGAATGTTCGAAGAAGAGCCTATGCGATGGGGTACTATGGGGTCGTATCTAGAGTATCTTATAGCAATCATCACAATAGCAGTGTCGTCAAAAGTTATTCAGGATGGGAAATCATTGTTCCAGGAGAAGATGTGGATATTTCTAATGAAAAGAAAGTTGCTTCGTTATGGGAAGATGATTATGTGGTAAGAGAAAATCATTTACGTTTCTATGCCAGAAGTGAAGAAGGGGGCATTTTCTCTAAAGAAGAAGACGAAGTCTATAAATTTAATGATTATTATGCGGTAATCCGAATTCCATATAGTCTTTATCATGTTAAGAATCCTTTATATGAAGGAAGTTATTTAAGTAACAGTTTAGACTATGACTGGTATTATAAAAAAGACAATTGGAAAAAATTGAGTGAAGACAAAATTAAAACGTATGTAGAGTATTTGGGAAAGACGTATATCCCTGTTTAGAATTCTTTTAAGAGAATTCTTTTTTTCGACAAATTACGACAAACCTTCATGTTATTCTAGAGAAAATAGAAGGGATGGATAGATGTGTATAAAGAAGAATGGGGAGAACTTTTAAAACGGAAAATCATACAAATGGCTCAACTAGAATGGATTATGGAAACAGGATCTTTAGAATATCAAGAAAAATATAAAGCCTTAGAAAGAGATCTTTCTCATGCTTCTTGTGGGCAAATTAACGAAGCTTCTAGCATGTTAAAAAAGATGTTTCAATCACACAAGCAATACATGTCTAGTATTGAACAGGAAATCTATCGCCGTTCTATTTTAAAGTTAGATTCCTTGCGCACAAAGAATCTTTAGAAAAATCATGACGAACATGATTTTTTCGTTTATAATAAAAGTAGGTGATGTATTTGTGAACAAAAAAATTACAAGAGAATCTATTTTAAATAATCCACCATCTTTAAAAAGACTTTATGGCTATAGTGGAATTCTAAATACCGCTTTTTTTGATACCAATGAAGAACTTAATCGTTATTTAGAAGAACATAAAGAAACTTTAAAGAAAGATTTTGGAACTACCTATATTGTAGATTATTTGGGAAGTGCTTTTGGAAGAGAACAAGTACTCTTAGAAACTCCTCAAAATGGAGCAAAACCTCTTATCATAACGCTTGTTGATAACGATGGTTATGCTATTTACAATAAAGAACGTAGCTTAAAAGAAAACAAATTTATTTGGGATTATGAGTATAAAAGTGACTCTATTAAAGCCATATATAATGCTTTAATAGAAAGAGGTGTTATTACTTCTCATAATAAAACACTGGTTAGGAAGTAAGTACTATGTTAAAGATGATTATTGTTCATGGTAAAAATCCAATGGATAAAGAGGATTTAGAAGGAAAATGTACTTTTCTTACTACGGACGAAGAGGAACAACACATTGTAACCTTAATTGGTTTTTTAAAAGATCATTATAAAGATGATCCCAATCTTCAACAATTAAAATATACTCATCCTATTCAAACGGCAGCCTATGTGTTCACACGATTAGGCGATATTGTTTTCTTAGATACTTCCAATAAAATAAAAAGAGGTACGTTTATGATGCCCGAAGAAATGACTTCTAAACAACAAGAAGCCTTCTTAGGACTTAAAGAAGTTTTAAAAAATTATCAAGATATTCGTATTGATTACGATATTGTTTATGATCAAGGTATTTTTGATTCCAAGACATTACGTAGTAATCTAGAAAATGTTACTTCAGTAATTGATCGCTACATAGATAAAATAAAAGAACAAAAAACTTATTAGAAAAAGATATCCACTGCTAAGAGTGGATTTTTTTTGAAAAAAATTAACAAAATGTTGACCTGGGGGGGGTAGTTTTATAATAGAAATAGATAAATAATAAGGAAGTGGTTCCATGAAAGATAGAAATAAGATTCTGTTTGGATTCGTAATGTTACTAATGGTGGTAGGTATCATTGGTTTTAGTTATGCTCTTTTTACTACTAAAGTAGAAAAGAAAGGAGCACTTAATATAGTCGCAGGAACTCTCTCCTGCCCTATACAAATAGAAGGAATAGAAGGTAATCAGATAGAACTAGTAAATCAGACTGAAAAAGAAATCGAAGTTACAATTAGAAATGATAGTCAAGTACCAATACATTCAACAATCACTTATTTAAAAAATGATAATGTAGAAGTATTAGCTTCTAATCAAAATGGAGATCCAATTGATAATCAAAGTCTTTCGATAGGAGAAACAAGAACATATACTATCAAATTAATAAATAAAACGAATACAACCCAAACGGTAACATTGAATGGAAGATGTGGATTAAGTAATAAAGAGTTAGCGATTGCAGATACAGAAAAAGACATTACTGAAAACTACGAAAAAGTAGAGCCAAATGCACCTCAATTAGTAACAGGAATGATTCCAGTTATTTATGATGAAAACCAAAACTCTTGGATTAAAGCAGATACCACTAAAGCATGGTATAATTATGATAAACAAGAATGGGCAAATGCAGTAACCATAAAATTAGATGATGATGGAGTAAGTACTACAAAAAGAGAGAGTTATCAAACAGCAGAAGCAGGAACTAAAATACCAATGGATGATATCAACACGATGTGGGTGTGGATACCAAGATATGAATACAAATATACGAATTTAGGAACACAGTATGCAGGAGGAACTTCAGCTCAACCAGGAGAAATAGTAATTAATTTTTTAAGTGAGACTAATGATACACCAAGCAATGAAAATTATAAAGTACATCCGGCCTTTAACTTTGGAGAAGATAAATTAACAGGCTTCTGGTATGGAAAGTTTGAAACCAGTAATCAAGAAGGAAGACAAGAAAACAATTCCTCTTTAACACCAATCATAAAACCAAATGTAGTTTCATGGAAATATGTGCAAGTAGCAATTATGTTTTATGTGTCATTCAATATGAAATTAGAAACAAATGCTATAAAATATGGATTTAACAATAATGAAAGTATTGATACGCATATGAGTAAGAACAGTGAATGGGGTGCAGTGGCCTACTTATCTCAAAGCAAATATGGGAAATATGGAAATGATATATATGAAGTAAATGATAAAGAAGTATATAAAAACAACTGTGATAAATATATAACAGGAATAGCAGGGGACACAGTAAGTGCAGGACGGAGTGCTACTTGTACAAACACTTATGAAACTTTGAAAGGTCAGAAGGCCTCAACTACTGGAAATATTACAGGAGTCTATGATATGAATGGTGGTTCATGGGAATATGTCATGGGCGCTCTAGCTGA
>CANRHM010000126.1 GCA_947630415.1 uncultured Bacilli bacterium
GAGGCTTAATTGTTTGCCTCTCTTGGGCTCGTTAGTTAGTTTTGAAATTATAACACTAATTAAAATATTTAAAATACCACTTCCTGAGCTTCCCCTTAGGAGAAGGGGAAGTGTCAACCCAATCATTTATTTTGAAATAAAATCGCCTTTGCCTTGGGTTGACGATAGGGTCGATTTATGTTCGATTTATGGTCAACTAATCATTAAATTAATGTTATCTTGAAATGCCAACATCCCAACATTATAAAAAATTAAAAGTACAAATTCCTAAGGCTCCCCTTAAGAGAAGGGGCTGGTCGTAACACTTCGTGTTACTGCTCGCCTAAGCAACCAAGGAGCTGTCAGTCCAATCATTAACTACAAGTTAAGATACATTTGCGTTGGACTGACTGAAGGGTCGATTTAGTGTCGATTAATATTCAACCCACCCACCGATACCGTTATACAAACCCGCCCTTGAGCGTTCTTGTATAGCGATACCGATATGGGGGAGGCGAAAGCCTCCCCATTATCGGTCAATAATTATCTAGCTATGTAAAATCAATTATTTTATAGCATTTCTCTAATGTATATTTTCAAACTGCCTTCGGCAGCTCTATTTTCCTTGCGTCGGCTTACTTCGTAACCCTTTTGCAAGCCATAGAGAGTTTGAAAATATTACGTAACAATATAAAGCTTCGTTTTATCTTGTTGCAGACATACGCTTCTTAGTAATAAGCAGAACGCCAGCAATCACAACAAGAGCGCCGCCAAGTGTATAGATTAATGTAGTACCCATACCACCTGTTGATGGAAGCTCATGACCTTCGCCGTTAAGAACATCAATTTTAGCAGTTTTATTAGAATCTAAAGCAGTACCAGAAGATAATGCAGGATCAGCTGTACTTTGATTAATTCCATCATTATTTGCAACTTTTAATTCAGTTTTAGTTAATTCACCTGAAGTTTCATCTATTGTTGCATCAATTTGGAACTTAACAGGTTGCTTTAATCTGTTATATCCATCAGGTGCTACAACTTCCTCAAGATAATAAGTGCCTTCGGCAAGACCTTTGATTAAAAATTTACTATCACTACCAGTTACTACAGTAGTAGCCTCTTCTTTAGTTTTAGCCCATGCATCTTTTGCAGCAACTTTCCATGTAGGTGTTGCTACTTTCATTAAATCTTCTAAATTAGCAGGAAGAGTTTTTCCAGCTGTATTAGTTGTTGTATCAAGCTTTAAATATTCTTTTGAACCATCTGCAGCTTTGCGATAAAGCACAAACTGAGCACCGGGTAAATCCTTATGTGGATTTGACTCTGGATGAGTTTGATGAGCTTTATAGTTCTCTGCGTCATGTTTCATTATCTCAAGATCAAACAAATATGTTTTAACCGTATCATCAGGTGTATCTTTAGTATGATTTGACTCCGCTGTAGGATCATTTGAATATGTAAGCTTTGCCTTATTGTTAACTACGTCTGTATCAACTGCATGGGTAGTTATTGTTGCAGAATAAGTAATATATAATTTCTTACCCTTATACACCTGCATTGTTGAATCTTTCATATTAGTAATTTCAATAGTAACAGTATCTGGCGTTGAACCATCAGCAGTAGTTGTATGAGTAACTGTTGCGTTTGCTATTTTAGTGCTACCATCATATACAAGAGTTCCGCTCTCTTCGTTGGGTGCATCAACATATATTTTTACATCATTATTAAATTTAAGACCTTTTGATAAAGTATCTGTAATTTTGTAAGTATATGTATCATAATACTTTGTATCCGGAACCATTGATTCAAGCTTATAATTTACGGTATCGCCTACATTGGCTGAACTGCCGTTTTTATCTCCGCTTTCGTATTCAACAGTTTTCTGCAAAGTAGGTTGAGATGTCTTTTCCTCAATTGTTGCCGTTGGATCAGTTGATGTAAGACCAAAAGCAGAAACAACTTCATCACTTTCATTACTTGATGTATCTGCTACAAGATAATAACCGTATGGTACATCACTTAAGGTTTCTGATAATGTATCACCATCCGTATCAGGCATTGTAATAGATCCCTTATAAGCAGTTGAATCATCCTTTAAAGCCGTATACATTTTCTTTGCAAATTCTTGAAGTTGATCTTCATTAAGTTTTTCTATAGCTTCCACAATATCAGTTACAGTCGTTAAGGAATCTTTATCTATACCATTTATTCCATCAAGATTGTCTTTAATTTTACTTTCCATATCAGCCGGCTTATCAGGAATAGTATATATGATAGTATATCTTCCTGTCGGATTACCATCATCATCGAGAATTTTATTATCAGAAAGCGTTGCATCAAAAATTCTGATAACATCATATTTTTTTCCTCTAATTTCTTGACCGCCCTTAATCGTTATGCTGGTTGCTTTTGTTTCTACTTCTCCCGGGCCCTCGCCAAGAGTACCCGGATCTGATGAAGCACTTGTAGATATACTCGGCACTATTATCATGCTTACTAAAAGCGCAAATGTCAATATTAAACTGACAACTTTCATAATTTTTTTCATGTTCGTTTTCATCCTCTCTTTTTTTGATTTTTCGGCTTATTGAGGAGAATTTTCCGTCGTGCTCCTCATTAAGCCAATTATGAAACAAAATAGTTTTAAACATATCGCCTGTGGATATGACTATGCCTTACGGTCAGCATAAGCATATCCCTAAGCCATAGATTTAAATAAAGATTAAATTTTGTTTAATAACTTCACATCATCCCCCTATTGTGTAAAAATATTTTGTTTAACACGTTCAATTATTCCCTTTGATTATACCATATTTTAGTGATAATTACAATAGTATAATCACATTTTTTGGAAAATATGACTTGTTTTCGTTTTTATGTCAAGGGGCTGCGCCCCTGAGCATCGGGTTAATTTTGTTTGGAAAAGGATTGCTTGCCCTTTTCTCCCTTCATGTCGACCTTATATCGACCATTCATATCGACCCTTCCACCGTCTACCGACGGTCCCCCTTCCCTTACGCCCTATCGGGCTAAGGGACGGCTTTTGTAAAGGTTACGCGGTCCCTATCCCTTAACAAGAGAAGGATTTAATTACCCTTCCACCGTCCTGTTCTGCCGTCCCGTAATACCGTTCCGTAATGCCGTCCCTCTCTGAGGGAAGGTGTCAGCGAAGCTGACGGAAGGGTGCAGAAGATGTCAGCACCGTCTATCGACGGTCCCCCTCCCCTTCTCCTAAGTGACGGCTTTTGTAAGGGTTTCGCTGTCC
>CANRHM010000127.1 GCA_947630415.1 uncultured Bacilli bacterium
CTATGTTTACATTTTTATTATAAAATTGCCCCCCCCCATGTCAACTTTTTGTTAACTTTTCTGTGACAATTTTTTGAGCTTGACAGTTTTGGACAAAAGAAAAAGTCTAGTTTACACTAGGCCTCTTCGATTTTCTTTAACATCTTTTTATTTAAATGATTTCTATTCGATTTCTGTAATAATGTTTCTTTTACTCTATTTAAAAGCTCTTTATTATCTTCTTTAAAATAACCTTGACTTAGTAAATAATACGTTGTGGCGCCTAAGTAAGGAAAAATAACTTCTTTTGAATCTGAAATACGACCCTCATCAAAGTCTGCTAAGATAGCGGCATCCATAACAAAGTAATCCCAACAATCCTCTATAAACATAGACTTAAAACCTCTTGTTCTATTATCACCATGATTAAGAAATACTTTATACATATATTCTAACGAACGAAGTTCTTTTTCGGTATCATCTAAATGATCCCAGGTGTTGGAAGAACGAATTAATTCATTTACACATTCGATTAAATCTTTATTTTGATATTTAGCACGAACTTTAGATAAGAATTCTTTTAAGTTCGTTGTGAAATCTTCATCTAAAGCATAAAGATCTTCTTTCGTTAAAACATCTACTAATCCTTGACATACTTCAAGACAAGCGTCTTCCTCTTCTAAATAGGCATCAAAACTCTCTGGGTTATTAGCTAAGAAAAAGCAACGTAATCTACTTAGAAATTGTTGTTGTAATGATCCGTTCATTTACTGCACTTCCTTTTTTTACGGGTGTTCTAAATAAGGCATGATAAATATCGATATAACTATCAACCAAGACAAAAGTAATATCTTTTTTGATTTCGTCTGGAATATCGTCTAAATCTTTCGCATTTTCTCTTGGAATAAAAATTTTACGTACTCCACCACGATGGGCACCAATGGCTTTTTCACGAAGTCCCCCAATGGGAAGTACTTTTCCTCTTAAAGTCATTTCTCCCGTCATGGCAATGCGATTTGAAATCTTGGTATTGGTGAAAAGGGAAATTAAGGTGGTTGTTAAAGTTACTCCTGCACTTGGTCCATCTTTTGGAATAGCTCCTTCTGGTACATGAATATGAATATCGTTTTGTTCTAATACTTTTGGATTAATTAGAAAAGCATCCGTATGAGCTTTGATGTAACTGAAACTAAGGCGTGCTGACTCCTTCATGACGTCGCCTAAAGATCCCGTTAGAATGAGATTCCCTTTTCCTTTAAACATGGTAGCTTCAATTGGAAGTAAATCTCCTCCATAAATGGTATAAGCAAGACCATTGACGACACCAACAGATCCTTCTTTATCACTTTCACTATAGGTAAATTTCTTTTTACCTAAATACTGTTCAACGTTTTTATCGTCAATTACAAATTTATTTTTATTCGAAGTTACTTTTTCCATAACCACTTTTCGTAAAATCATGGCAATTAAACGTTCTAGTTCACGAACACCTGCTTCTTTGGTGTAATTTCGAATAATGGTTAGTATCACTTTTGGATTAAAAGTGACATTTTCTTTCGTTAGTCCATGTTCATCTAACGCAAGTGGAATCAAGTGATTGATGGCAATATCTTGTTTTTCATATTCGGTATAACTAGATAATTCGACGATTTCCAAGCGATCTCTTAAGGCTTCTGGAATTTGATCTAGATAGTTCGCAGTCGTAATAAATAAGACATGAGATAAA
Organism: uncultured Bacilli bacterium; assembly: GCA_947630415.1. Classification (GTDB taxonomy): domain Bacteria; phylum Bacillota_I; class Bacilli_A; order RF39; family UBA660; genus Faecenecus. The sequence goes on from CANRHM010000127.1 coordinate 1,706, forward strand.
TCGTATTCTTCTTCGATGTAATGATCGACAAATGTCTTATTCTGTTCTTTATCTAATACTTCGAGTAAGGCACTAGCAGGATCTCCCTTAATATCTTTTCTTAATTTATCAATCTCATCAATAATAAATACCGGATTCGATGTTCCTGCTTTTTTCATACCTTGAATAATTAATCCAGGAGCCGCTCCTACATAGGTTCTACGATGTCCTACAATCTCCGCTTCATCGTTTACGCCACCCACGGAAATCTTGGTACATTTTCTTCCTAAACTTTCAGCAATACTTTTAGCTAAAGTCGTTTTACCCACACCAGGAGGACCTACTAAACATAAAATAGGACTCTTCAAATGATTGGTATGTTCGGAAACCGCAAGATACTCTAGAATTCTAGTCTTTACGACTTCTAGACCATAATGGGTCTTATCTAGACTTTCTTTTACTTCTTTTAAATTCGTTTTATCTTTGGTAAAAACATTCCACGGAAGATCTAAGAACCAATCGATATAATTCTTAATCATGCCCATTTCAGGAGAATTAGGGTTCGTGGCTTCATATTTTGATACTTCGACGAGTAATCTTTTTTGAATCTTTTCGTTACATTTTAATTTTAAAATCTTATTACGAAGATCCTCTACTTCTTGATCTTTATCGTTAATGTCTCCCAACTCTTGTTTAATAAGACGAATCTTTTCTCTTAATACAAATTCTTTTTGTTGATCATCCAATTCTTTAGAAAGACGTAAATCGAGTTCTTGCTCCAGTTTTACAATCTCAATATCATGATGCATATCATCTAAAATCATTTCGGCTCTTTTAAATGGATTCATCTCTAAAATATATTCGATTTTACGATTAAAGGAACTAGGTAAGAACAACGCTACTAAATCCGTTAATTGATGAATGGAATCGACTCCTCTAAAAGAAGAGAATCCACTATTGGAAGACTTAGGTACTTCCTTAATGTATTCGTCTAATTCGTGCATAAGAGTTCGAACATAAGCCGTTTCTTTATTAGCATCAACGGCTTCTTCCTCTTGGTTAAAAAGCGTCGCTTCAAACAAGTCGTCTTCTTTGGTGAAAGTATCAACTAAGGCCCTTTTTTCTCCTCTTATGATGACTCTTGTTTTGCCATTGGGCATATCCATCTTCATCTTAATTTGACCAATGACTCCTACTTTAGGAAGTTCTAAAATATCGGGGTCTTCTTCCAATGGATCTTCTGGGATAACGACTAATAAATGGCCTTCATAGTATGCTTCGGCAAGGGATAATAATTGCTTTTCTTCTAATCTATCAAACTCAATTCTAATCTCACTATAAGGGAAAAGAACGACCGATCGAAGTAGTAACACAGGCAAATTCATTTTCATTAGGTTATCCCTCCTTCGAAGTTATGTTTACTATTATAAACACACTAAAAAAAATTGCAAGCAAATGACAAGAAAAAAACACCATTTTACATATTTTAAAAATAAAAAGAAAAAAGCGTTTGT
>CANRHM010000128.1 GCA_947630415.1 uncultured Bacilli bacterium
TTTACTTTGGTGTCTTCTTGAATAGGAACTTTGTTTCTTCCTAGAATAATGGCCGTTGGTCCTTCTTTTTTAGAAGAGAGATATTTATAAGTACCTAATACTTCATTCGCATCCGCAGGACGGAATACTTCTAAATTCGGAATACTTCTTAGGGCAATTAATTGTTCTACGGGTTGATGTGTAGGTCCATCTTCTCCAACCATAACAGAGTCATGAGTAAAGATATAGGTAACCGGTAAATTCATAAGGGCACTTAGTCTTAAAGAAGGTTTTAAATAATCGGAAAAGACTAAGAAAGTGGAAGCAAAAGGACGTAAATTGGATAAGGCAATTCCATTAGAAATGGCTGCCATCGCATGTTCCCTTACCCCATAAAAGATATTTCTACCTAATGGATTATTTCTGGAAAAGTTCCCTTCTTCTTTTAAGTAAGTACGATTGCTACTAGATAGATCAGCACTTCCTCCTAAAAAGAATGGATTGATGGATGCAAAAGCATTTAAGACTTTTGAAGAAGCATCCCTTGTGGATTCCATTAAATCTTCTGGTGCTTCATACGTAACCCCCTTAAAATCAAGAGGATATTTTCCTTTTTCTAACGTCGTAATAATGACTTTTTCATCCTCATCTAATTTATCTAATTTTGTACTCCATGCCTTATAAGCACTTTCGCATCGGTCTTTCATATGTTCTTGAAAAACGGTTACAGCCTCTTTCGAAACCGTAAACGGAATATCGTGTACTTCTAGTTTTTCTTTGACGCTAGCTAAATCCTCTTTATCAAGGGGTGCTCCATGAACTTTGGAAGTGGCTTCATATTTGGAATATTTACCAATAGTCGTTTTGACTTCGATTAACGTAGGTTTATTTTCTTCTTTTTTAGCATCCTCAATGGCTTTATCAATCGCTACTAAATCTTCCCCATCGGATACCAAAAGATAATTCCATCCCAGTGCTGTAAAACGATCTTTGATATTATCGTTAAAAGTTACTTCTGTTTTACTATCTAGGCACACTTGATTAGAATCATACAAAACAATTAACTTATTTAAACCAAGCGTTCCTGCTAAAGAAGCGGCTTCATAGGAAACGCCTTCCATAAGGTCCCCATCACCACAAAGTACATAGGTATAATGATCAATTAATTTCTTTTTAAAATAGAAACGTAAATAGACTTCGGAAATAGCCATACCTACGGCTGTAGCAAAGCCTTGTCCTAAAGGACCAGTGGTCATATCAACTCCTGGAGTTACACCATACTCAGGATGTCCCGGTGTAATGGAATCAAGTGAACGAAAAGCTTTTAAATCGTCTATCGTAAGATTATATCCCGCTAAAAAAAGGGTGGCATAAAGTAAAGCAGAACCGTGTCCAGCAGACATGATGAATCGATCACGATTGATCCAGTCTGGATTTTTAGGATTTACAACCAAATGTTTTGCATATAACGTATATAAAATGGGCGCGGCACCTAAAACAATGCCAGGATGTCCACTTTGAGCTTGATCAATCATATCTAGTCCTAGGGAACGCAACTGATCTACTGCTTTCTTTTCACTAGGATCAAGGACCTTATTTCCTATTTGAAACATATTAAAACCTTCTTCCTCTATTCTACTCTTATTATAACAAGAGAAAATGAAATACTCAAGGGCAAGAAAAAGCAATTTGACAAACAAAAAAGATGAAAATGAATTCATCTTTATTTATCATCATCAAATAAGCTTTCAATACCATCTAAAATATCAGAGTGATCGATTACAGGAGCTTCTTTGGTATCTTCTAAATCTTCCAAAATCTCTACGATTGGAGGTTGCTCTATTGTAGGAGAATTATCCTTCACCTCTTCAATCAAAGGTACTTCTTCGGCTGGAGGTAGGTTTTCTTGATTAGTAGGCTCTGCTTCTTGCGAAGTGGTTTCCACTGGTTTTGTTTTTTGTTTTGGCTTTTTTTCCTTGCTCTTAATAAAGAAATAGATGCCTAAACCAACCATAACTACTGCTAAGAGGGTTCCAATCGTGAGTAAAATATAATTTCGAACGTCTTTACCATCGTCATCGCGTAAAGGAGAAACTACTCCTTCACTTTCGATAGAACTAGTGGTATTTGCTTCTTCATCTTCTTTAAGACGCGTAATCGTTACCGAATACACTTGTCTATTGCCATCGTTACTAACGGTAATAGTAATAGTGTTATCTCCTACCACTAGATTAGAAACTTTACTACCATCGACAATGATATCATCTTCTCCCGTAATATCCACGGATGCAAGATGAGAAGATGCCACAGCCTGGACTTCCACTTCTTCTACATCATAAGGAACTTCTACTGAATAATGATATAAATCACTTTGGAACGTTTCTTTAAAGACATGTCCTACAATTCTAAGAGATGCTAATGTAATATCTGCTTTTTCTCTTGTTACCATAATGGTATAGGTCTTGGTTTTATCATTACTACCGCTTAAAGCTGTAATAATGGTAAACGTATTACTACCATATTTTAAGTTTTGTGTTCCTAAATCATCTTGTTTAAAAATAATCGAATTTTCATCTGGAGTGGCTTCAATCATAATTTGACTGACATCGGAAGGAACCGTTAACGTATATTTGGTCTTATCTTTATCAAAAGATCCTTCTTTAAAGGTATAATCTTTTACAGCCAATGAACTTAAATAACTACTATCAATAGTAGGAGCATTTTCTTCCCAAACAGCTTTTAAAGTGATGTTTGCTGTAACGGTTTCTAAAAAGGTATAGGTCTTTCCATCTAATTGCCATTCTTTAAAAGTATATCCTTCTTTTGTAGGATTACTAGGTCTTGCTACCGTTTTCCCTTCTTCAATAGTTTGGGATTCAATGGAACTTCCTCCATCACTATCAAACGTAACTGTATAGGTAGTTACTTCAGGTGTTTCCACTTCTTCTGGGGGTGTGATCTCTTCTTCCGCCAATACATTTATAGGTAAAAAAATACTACTACAAAGTAATATTAATAAAACAAATTTCTTCATTTAACTTTCCTCACACATATCTTATTCTTTCTATTCTAGAGAAATTATAACACATCCTTCCTAAAAAGAAAAGGTTAATCATAAATTATTAAATTTTGCCAAAAAATTGTGACTTTTTTTCGAAAATGTCTCTAATTAAAAAAAGAATTTTAAGCAAAAATGTCTCTAATAAAAAA
>CANRHM010000129.1 GCA_947630415.1 uncultured Bacilli bacterium
TCTTTAATACTGGCTTTTATTTCAATTTCTATATCTATTTAAGATCTCCTTTGTTATTCGATTTTGTTCATGAACAATTTCACTATAACAAAAAGAAAAATAGATTGCAAATCGCACTTTTTAAGTTTTGGGGATGTTTTCTTTAGACCTTTTTGAATTTTCTTTTAAGGAGAAATTTGAGTTTTCAAAGAAAAAGATATTTGAATTTTTAAAAAGCAAGGTTTTTTAACTTTTTTCTTAAAATAAAAAAGAGGAAAACATTCTCCTTATTCTTTCCCTTCGGTAGAATCGTTTTCCTTCTTTTCTTCTTCGGTTGTAAACTTAGGTTGTAATTCCAGTGTAACAGTTATATCTTTTGTCAAAACAGTACCTTTTTTCTGGTCTTGACTCACCACATATCCCGTTCCATTAATAACGTAAGGAGTACCTACTAAATCAAAGTAATTAATGACTTCTTTATGACTCCATCCTTTAAAACTAGGTAAAGTAATTTTACTACCATTGGTAAGTAAGTATACTTTTTCTTTAGAATTGACGATAGATCCTTCTTTTGGATACTGATTAATAATTTTATCTCCGTCTCCAATCACAATAGAAGTGATTTTGCTCGCTTTCAAAGTACTTATCACATCGTCTTTATTTTGGTTATAGTAACTATCTAAAGTAATGGTTTTAATTTCTTCCGTCGGTGTTGTACTCGTCTCAATATTTTTATATTTGGCAATATTTTGAATGATTTCTTTAATGGCATCCGATAAAGGAGATGTCGTATTTGGATTCGGTTTGGTTACGGTAGCATAAATAATAAATTCAGGGTCGTTTCCAGGATAAACGCCAGCAAAACCACGAATAACATCGTTTGGTCCTGTTAAATAACCGGTTCCATTGGTACTTGCAATCTGTGCTGTTCCTGTCTTAGCGGCAATATCATAGCCTTCCATATAGTAAGGTGTTCCTGTTCCTTCTTTAACTACATCGTGCATTAATTCTAACAATTTAGAAACGGTCTTTTCACTAGCCATTCTTCCTAGTTCCGTTGTCTTTCCTTGATAAACAATCTCATTACTTAAAGGATCGACAATTTTATCGACTAAATAAGGTTGTAAAAGCACTCCATTATTAGATAGCACGGTTAACGCTTTGACATTTTGAATCGGTGTCGTTAAAATTCCTTGTCCAAAAGCCGCATTGAAAATCTCAGTTTCATAACGGAAATCAATTTTACCACTTGACTCTTTTGGAAGTTCAATTCCAGTGGTACTTCCAAAGCCTAATTTAAGATAGTAATTTCGTAAAATATCGCCGTTCATATAATCTTTTACTAAGGTCAATGCTCCAACGTTACTAGACAATGCAAAGCCTCGATCAAAGGTAATCATACCCCATCCTTGTCGGTTATGGTCTCCAATTTCCGTTCCATCTTTAGTTACATAGACACCGGATTTAAATTTGGCATTACCATCGTAAACGCCCTCTTCCATAGCGGCAAGATAAGAATATATTTTCATGGTAGATCCAGGTTCAATAGCTGTTGTTACCATCGGGTCTAAGTAATTGGTAATATTTCTTACATTAGGGTCAAATGATGGATACGTACTCATGCCCAAAATACGTCCCGTTTTGGCTTCGGCAATTAAAATATTAAGACGTTCAAAACTATATTTACTAGCACTATTCTTAATCGCTTGTTCAATAAAGAATTGAATATTATCATCAATCGTTAAATAGATATCTTTTCCGGCAATAGCTTCTTGTCTAATCTCTGGTGTATTGACAATCTTATAGCCTTGTAAATCTTTTTGATACGTAACCGAACCTGCAACTCCAGACAAAGCATCGTTATAGTACTGTTCAATTCCCATTTCTCCTGCAATGGTTCCATCATCATTTGATTTAGCATAGCCAATCGTATAAGATAAGAAATTACCATTCGGATAATATCTTTTTTGCGTCTCTATAAAATCAATTCCTGGAAGCTGTAAAGCCACGATTTGGTCTTTAACAACACCGGTTAAGCCTTTACCTTTAGCACCAAACTCGGTCTGATAAACATTCTTAGTTTCTCCTTTATCGTTGACATAAGTCGTCTTAGATAATATTTCAACAATACGGTCTTTTTCCATGCCTAAAATAGGAGCTAGTTTTTCAGCCGTCATCACCGGATCTACTACATGTTTAGGTTTGGATTCATCCGTTGTTCTAGCAGGATCAAGATAAGCAATCAATGTATAAGAATAAACGTTTTGTGCAAGAATATTGCCATTTACATCGTAAATCGTTCCTCTTTTAGCAGGCAAAATATCGGTAGCAGTCGTACGGTAGGACGCAAATTCTTTTAAATTAATTCCATCAATTTCTTTGGAAAGTGAAAGTTGTAACCCTCTTGCTGCAATTACAACAAAGCAAAGAAGAGCAACAACAATAATACTGTTCCCCAAACCAATAGAATTACGATTTTTCTTCTTTGTCTTCTTCATTTTTCTATCCTCTTCTATATTTTATCATAGTTTTTCATCAAAAGTAAACAAACCATCCAAACTAAAACCTCAAAGCAACAATTTTACTTTGAGGTTTACATATATTTTTTCCATTTCTTTATCCAAAAAATGGAGTCTATATCATTCACTTTTACACAGTTAAGCTATAAAGTTCCAAAATATAAGTCGCTTACGCTCCTATGGACGCGAGCACTAGGCGGAACGAGTGGTAGCTGCCCGCGCCACCGCCGTTGCCGAGCGACGCAAACACACCCGCAAGCGAACTATTGTGATAGTAGCCGCCGCGGAGGAACCACGGGATCGCAGAGCCTACAAAATTCCTATAGTCACTGTACCATCCTGCGGTCTCTGATAAGGCATGTCCATAACATACTCCTCCATCACAGGCTTGATTCGATGTAGTGCTTGTATATAAATCATAGTATTTGGCATCTGGTAAATCTCTTCCATTAGATACTGGTCCACCACTATTTAATACTCCATTAAATCCTGAATTATATGATGTATTATTACCACTTCTTGGTTTACCATTTCCATCAGTTAGAGCACCCATGACATATTCCCAGGCTCCTCCACTCATATCATAGACTCCTGTAGCATTTCCTGTGGTAGATGTTTTCAATCCATTTGTTGAAGTATAAGTATCACTACATCCTGCTACTCCTGTCAT
>CANRHM010000130.1 GCA_947630415.1 uncultured Bacilli bacterium
CGGTGCGGGCAGCTACGGCTCGTTCCGCCTCGTTCTTGCTCCCATAGGAGCGTAGCGACTTACTCTTTCACTTTTAACCGCGCCCACCCCCTCTTTTTTTCCAGGGGTGGGCGCACAGGAATTTATCTGTATAAAACCTTTCACGTTTTTCCTTTTTTGCGCACGCTTTTTTGCTCTTTTGCTCTTCGAACCCGTGGTTCATCCGCGGCGGCAACTATAACAATAGCTCGAATGCTGGGGTGTTCAACTTCAACAACAACAATGGCAATGCGAACAGCAACAACTCGTTCCGCCTCGTTCTTGCTCCCAGACTATGATATATAATGCGAGAAGCATTTCTTCGACAAAAGAGTTCAAGGACTTTTTTTGAAGATTTATCATCGAAGATAAATTCCTTTTCATCAAAAAAATTGATGAATAAAAACATTAACAGTAGTTTTCTAGTTAGTAAGGGATATTCCCTGAATATTAGAGGCTATGGGAATAGCAGTACAGTTTATTTGTGCTGCTTTTTTCTTTGGAGGTATTATAATGAGTAAATTATATAATAAATATTTAGAATTAAAAAAAGAAAATGCAAATAAATATTATCTTTTTGAAAGTGGAATTTTCTACTTATTTTTAGGAGAAGATGCTAGAAGAATGTCACCATTCCTATTATTAAAACAATTACCTTTTACTAATGATGTGATGAAGTGTGGTTTCCCTAAAAATGCTTTGGATAAATATAAGAAAATATTAGATGATAAAAAAATTGATTATCAAATTATTGGAAAAGAAGAATTGGAAGATGAGGTTGAACCAAAAATAAAAACAGAAAAAAAGGTTACAAACAATAAACAAGGTATTGTTGACTTTATTGCTTCTTTGGATATTTATCGCCTGAGTCCTATGGATGCTTTTGAAATATTAGTGGAGTTAAAGGAGAGATGTAGTCGTGAACAATGAAGTGGAAACAAAAGAAAAATCTCAAGCAAAAGAAGCAGTAAACAATTTAGGGGTTGAAGGCTTGCTTATTTATAAACAATATCTTGATTTAATTTATTACACACTTTCACTTTTAGTTAAGTATCCTAAAAGTGAACGTTTTGGATTAAATTCAGATATTAGAAAAGCTACTTATGATGGATTAGAATGTATTTTATATGCTTATAGATTGTATGATAAGAAAGAAAAATTACATTATTTATTTGAACTAGATATTAAACTTAAATTTATAAAAGTATTAGCACGAATCTCTTATAAAAAAGAATATATTAGTGCTAAAAATTATAGTGCATGGAGTAGAAAACTCTTTCATATTGGAAATATGTTAGGAGGATGGATTAGTTCGTGCCAAAAAGGTTAAAAGTTAAGTTACGGGATAAACTGAATTATAATAGCTTTTACGATGCTTATTTAAGAACTTGTGAACATAAAAAAATAAAGAAAGAAATCTTGCTTTTTGAGTTGGATTTAGAAACAAATTTAATGAATTTGGTTTATCGTATTGAAAAAGGAACTTATCATTTAAGTAAATATCGTCATTTTGTTATATATGAACCGAAAAGAAGAGAAATATTAGCACTTCCTTATAAAGATCGTATTGTTCTACAGTGGTATATAGGAGAGTTTATCAAACCTTATATTGTTTCTCGGTTTATCAAAGATACCTATGCTTGCTTAGATGGTAAAGGAATTCATCTTGCTTCTACTAATCTACAAAAATATATGCGTATAATGAAAAGAAACTATGGAAGTTATTATGTAATTAAAGGAGATATTCATCATTACTTTTATTCAATTGATTTAAATATTTTGTATAGTATTTTAAAAAAGTTTATTAAGGATAAGGAATTGCTTTCCTTTACAAAACAGTTAATCTTTGAAAATAGTATGGGAAGTGTTGGTATTCCTATCGGAAATTATACTTCTCAATATTTTGCTAATATTTATTTGAATGAACTAGATCAATATGTGAAGAATGAATTACATGTTAAATATTATTTGCGTTATATGGATGATTTTGTTCTTTTAGTAAAAGATAAAGAGGAAGCAAAGAGATTGTTTTCTTTAATTGAAGACTTTTTGAGGGAGCATTTAAGATTAGAATTGAATCCTAAGAGTAGGTATTTTCCAAGTGCACTAGGAGTAGATTTTTGTGGGTATCGAATTTTTGAGACTCATAAATTATTAAGAAAAAGATGTGTTGTTAAGATCAAGAAAAGAATTAAAGAATGGAATCAAACTTTTGAAGAAGAGGATTTTGATATACATGAAGTGTTGCTTTGTTGGAATTCTTTTCTAGGTCATAGTGCGCACGCTAATAGTTATCATTTACAGAAAAAAATGTTTTCTAAGATGTTGTTTTTAGAAAATGCAAAGGAAGATTTTGTACCGTTTAAGATATTGTAATGGGTAGTTTTGTGTTATAATAAATATGTTAGGGAAACTTGTATGAAATAAAAAAGGGAAGACTTAACCTCGTTTTGTTGAGTACTTACCTTAGTATTAAGTTATACTTAATCTTTTGCTAGATTGAGTGCTATTTATTTATGCACAATATCATTAAAGATACTATTAATAAAATGATGATTAATATTAGAAATGAGATTATAAAATTTTTTAAATCAAGCCCCTTTTTAAACGAAAGTAGGCATGTGTGAGACACTTGAGTTTCCCTAATTAATTTATATAAAATAAAATAATCTTAATTTGTTAGGTACAAATTATATAAGAGGGGTAATTTATAATGAATAAAGAAAAGTATATTGAATCGCAAAGTGATTGCGCAAAACTTTTAGGTCAATCTATTTCTGAATATAATGAAAGTTTAAAAAGTATAAAATGTTTCAATTTTGAAAAAACAACTTCTAACGAAAAAAAGGTAAAAAACATTATGAATCAATTAGGATTAATAGAAAAAGATTTAAAAAGGAATAATTGACACTGAAAGTATGGAAAAAGAATAGTGGACATCAGGAATGATGTTGTGCTATAATATATTTGTAGATATACATTTGATTCGGACAATCAAATGCAATCCCTTATTTGGATCGCATCTGAAATCAACGAATGTTGAAATCAGATGCTTTTGCTATTTTAGGAGTAAAACAATTACAACTAAGAATAGGAGTAATATTATAATAAATTGAGAAAT
>CANRHM010000131.1 GCA_947630415.1 uncultured Bacilli bacterium
GTATTACATTTAGTTGCAAAAGTCAAGTGCAAAATATTTGCAATTCATTTGCAATAATATTATATGCATTGTTTTTAATTCTATACGTATTTCATCTAAATGAATACTAAAAATAAAAGAGACTATTTTTATTTATAGCCTCTTATTTAATAGGATAGGGATAAAACTTTTTGGTTTTTGGTTCTTCTACCACTGGACTAGGAATATATTCTTCCATATTTTCTTTCAATGCTTTTATAGTTTCAGGGTTCGTTGGATCTATGGCATAATGCATTCCGACATCTAATCGTTTTAAAATAGCCATATCTGGATTTTGAGATAAATTTGCTATAAACGCAATACGATCTTCAAAGTCTAATCCTTTACTAATTTCATCTAAATCATCGTATAAAGAATCTAAGCCTTTAGCATCAAATAAAAACGTAGGATACGATTCCGAAATGCAATTTTGAATAAATTTATTTTTAGCATTTAAATAAGAATTAGATAGACTTGTTGGATCAATAAGCGAAGAAAGTTCTTCCGTAGATATTACTTGACTTCCCATCGTCATATCACTTTCTAACATTTCACGCACCTCTATATCGTCTGGATGAAGGGCATAACGACATACTAAAATAGTACGTTCTCTTTCAATGATTTTAGAATTCACCGCTTTTTCTTTTAACCAATCGAGTGCTTCTATAGGTGACATGGATGCCTCAAAAACTATTTCCTTAAGAAGATAATCCAAGTATAAGTTCTTTTTACTTGATTCCTCTCCAATCATTTCTTTAGCCGATGTGATAGCAAGATGTAAAAAGGTAAAAAAACTTTTTTGCTTATCTTCTACTCTTTGTATTACTTGGTTTTCCATTTTATGTTTCCCCCTTACAAAAATGTGCCTAAATTATATCAAAAAAGCCTTTTATTGTCAAGGAATTCACGAAAAACTCTTGCTTTTTTTGTAAGTTGTGATATACTCATCTAGGTTTTAAAAAAGGAAGAAGTGAAGTTTATGAACAAACGTAATGTAGCTATTATTGCCCATGTTGACCATGGAAAAACGACGTTAGTCGATGAAATATTAAAAACAAGTGGAATGTTTCGGGAAAACGAAGATACTTCCAATGTAACGATGGACTCCAATGCCTTAGAGAAAGAAAGAGGTATTACGATTCTTGCTAAGACGACGGCTTTAGACTATAAAAACTATCGTATCAACATTTTGGATACGCCAGGACATGCCGATTTTGGTGGTGAAGTAGAGCGTATCATGAATATGGTGGATGGCGTTATTTTAGTGGTGGATGCTTATGAAGGACCAATGCCTCAGACCAGGTTCGTTTTAAAGAAAGCACTAGAAGCAGGAGCAAAACCTATTGTCGTTATCAACAAAGTTGATAAACCATCTGCTCGTTGTTCCAAAGTACTAGATGAAGTACTAGACTTGTTTATCGAGCTAGGAGCCGACGATGATCAATTGGATTTTAAGACCGTTTATGCGAGTGCTTTAAATGGAACTTCTAGTTTAAGTGACGATTTAAGTACTCAAAAAGAAGGTTTCCATGAGTTACTTGATTTAATTATCGATGAGATTCCCGCTCCTAAAGGCGATAGTAATCTACCTTTACAATTTCAACCTGCTTTACTTGACTATAACGATTATGTAGGTCGTATTGGAATTGGTCGTGTACATAATGGAAAAATAAAAGTAGGGCAAATGGTCAATTGTATTCGTTTAGATGGAACCGAAAAAACGTTCCGTGTTCAAAAATTATTTGGTTTCTTAGGCATGAAACGTCTTGAAATTGAAGAAGCAGAAGCAGGAGATATTGTAGCAGTCGCAGGACTTGCGGATATTTCAGTTGGAGAAACTCTTTGTGAGATAGGAAAAAGCTTACCTTTACCCGTTTTACGAATTGATGAACCAACGCTTCAAATGACCTTTGGTGTGAATACTTCTCCATTCGCTGGAAAAGAAGGAAAGTTTTTAACTGCTCGTCAATTAGAAGAACGTCTTTATCGTGAAACGCAAAGAGATGTTAGCCTAAAAGTAGAACCGAACGACCAAGAATCGTGGATTGTATCTGGTCGTGGAGAACTTCACTTAGGCATCTTAATTGAAAATATGCGAAGAGAAGGATTCGAACTTCAAGTATCGAAACCCAAAGTTATTATTAAAGAAGAAAATGGTCAAAAATTAGAACCGTATGAAGACTTACAAATCGATTTACCAGAGGATTCTGTTGGAGCCGTTATCGAACAATTAGGGGTAAGAGGTGCCATCATGGACAACATGACTAATTTGGAGGGTCAAGTACGGCTTCAATATACGATTCCATCTCGTGGACTAATCGGATTCATGACGGATTTTATGACTCTAACTAGAGGATATGGAATTATTAACCATACCTTTAAGGAGTATCGTCCTATGGAATCCATTAACATTGGTGAACGTAAACTAGGTGTTTTGGTTTCATCAGATAATGGACAAAGTACCGCTTATGCCATTGGAAACTTAGAAGATCGTGGTATCATGTTCATTGAACCAGGAACCGAAGTCTACGAAGGAATGATTGTAGGAGAATGCAATCGTGAAAACGATTTAGCAGTAAACGTAGTAAAAGGCAAACAACTTACCAATATGCGTGCAGCAGGAAGTGACCACACGGTCGTTTTAAAACGTCCAAGACCAATTTCCCTAGAATATGCACTAGACTACATCAATAGTGATGAATTAGTCGAAGTAACACCACACTTTATTCGTTTACGTAAAATGATTTTAAATACAGAACTTCGTAAGAAAGCCGATGCTAGAAAAGCATAGAGTAATTAAGAACTTTAGCCTAACTAAGGCTCTTTTTTGTTGCCACTTAAATTTATCACTACAATAAAATATTAGATGATGGTACTCAATATACAGGGAAAGTGGATTTTTCTATGGAATAAAACTTTTTAAGAATTGTAACCTTCTTTTTTTTATGATATGATAATAAAAGAATAGGAAG
>CANRHM010000132.1 GCA_947630415.1 uncultured Bacilli bacterium
GAGTAATTCAGGTCTTCAATTAGGAGATCGAATTACCAAAATTAATAGTACGGAGGTAAATACCATCAACCAAATGGTCGAAGCCATCAATAGGGAAGTTCAAAATAATAAAGTAGTCCTCACTTTCCTAAGAGATAACGAGGAAAAGCAAACAGAGCTAACCTTAGTAAAAGACCAAAATGACGTCTATAAGACTGGTCTATTTGTAAAGGATCAAATTACAGGCGTTGGAACGCTTACTTATATCGATCCGGGAACTCAAATTTATGGAGCTTTAGGACACGAAATCGTCGATAAGAATACATTAACGAAAATTGAAATTAAAGATGGTAAAATTTTTAAATCCGAAGTCGTAGGAATCGATAAAAGTGAACGTGGTTCCCCTGGCGAGAAAACCGCCCAATTTTTTAAAGATGAAATCTATGGTAATATCAAAGAGAATGAATCTTCTGGAATCTTTGGTACGTATGGAAGCGAGTTCAATGAAAATGACGCGATCGAGGTGGGTGACCCCGACGATGTTCAAGTAAAAGAGGCTACTATACGTACGGTTATTCATGACCATACCGTGGAAGAATTTAAAATCAATATCTTAAAAGTAGACAAGGCAAATGAGACCAAAAACATTTTATTTGAAATAACCGATGAACGCTTATTAAAGGAAACAGGAGGTATCATTCAAGGAATGAGTGGTAGTCCTATTCTTCAAGATGGAAAAATTATTGGAGCCGTAACGCACGTTATCGTAAATGATGCTAAAAAAGGATATGGTATTTTTATTACGACCATGCTAGAAGAAGGAGAAAATTAAAGAGAGACCATGGTCTCTCGCTTTTTTTATTCAACTTCGGGTTTAAAGTCTTCAAGTGTTCCATCTTCTTTTAAGATTTGACTAACGGCTTTTTCTGCTTTCTTTAATTTGTCATCGCAAAGTTTCGCAATTTTAATCGCTTCGTTAAACTTATCAATCGCTTCATCTAAAGGTGTATTACCACTTTCTAAATCTTTGACAATGGATTCTAGTTTTTCTAGATTTTCTTCAAAAGTTAATTCTTTTTCTTTCTCTTTCATATTTACCCTCCTATTTCATGGTTAAACTTACTTGTTCCATCAACTTTTTTTGAATTTCATCTTGCATTTTTCTTTTTGCTTCTTTATCGTCATCACTCAAGAGATTTAGTTTCTGTTGTAATTCCATAATTTCTTGATTGAGTTCATAATAACGTTTACTATTTTCGTCGGATAAACCAGGTCTTGTCGTATAGAGTGCCATTATTTCACCACCTTTGAAGTAATGATTCCATCATTAAAGGTTATTTTTAATAAATCGTTTTCTTTTAGTTTTTTAGACGAAGAGATGATTTTATCGTTACATCTTACAATGGCATAACCTCGCTTCATCGTAAGAAGCGGATTCAAGGCATCTAACTTTGATAAAAGCTGATTATAGGGATTCACATAATTTTGCATCGATATGGTTACTTGCTTTTTTAAAGCCAACACCACATTTTCTAATTGTCTTTGCTTTTCATCGTAGATTTTTTCGGGATGTAGAAAGAAATAGTGCTTACTACTCTGCTCTAGACGTTTCCGATTTCGTTCTAATAAACCGGAAATGGAAAATTGTAATTGATCTAAGAGTCTATCAAACTTCTCTTCTTTCGCTTCATACATACTCAAAGGATTCTTTAAAACATAACGAGAAGAAATTTGATCGAGGCGTTCTCTTTTCACTTCCAATTGATGAAGCATATTCTTTTCCGAACGCATTTTTAATTGTTTAATTAAAATTAAAACATCTTGTTTATTAGGAACACCCATTTCCATGGCACCCGTTGGGGTTGGTGCTCTTAAATCGGCAACAAAATCAGCAATCGTAAAATCGATTTCATGACCGACCGCACTGATGGTGGGAATAGGACAATCATAAAGGGCTCGTGCTACATTTTCATCGTTAAAGCACCACATGTCTTCAATGGAGCCACCACCTCTACCTACAATCAATAAATCAAGGGGATAAGTACTGGCTTTTTTTATTTGCTTAACAATATCTCCTGCTGCTTCGGCTCCTTGTACAAGGGATGGAAAAAGAATCGTTCTTGCAAGCGGAAACCTTCTTGCTAAGGTTGATAACATATCACGAATGGCTGCTCCTGTTGGAGCCGTAATAATCCCAATTACTTCAGGATATTTAGGAATAGGCTTCTTCTTAGCTGGATCAAACAAGCCTTCTTTAGCTAGTTTTTCTTTTAATTGTTCAAACGCAATATAGAGGTTTCCTATTCCATCTTCAATCATGCTATTGACATAGATTTGGTATCCACCGTTTGCTTCATAGACACTTACTTTTCCAGTAACTAAAACCTTCATACCATCTTGTGGAAGGAATTTACATTTACTTACAGATGACGCAAACATAACAGCATTAATTCTTGCATTTTCATCTTTTAAAGTGAAATAGTAATGTCCCCTGGTATGGGCTTTAAAATTGGATATTTCGCCTCGTAAAAAGATTTCATTTAAATTCTCATCATTATCGATTTTAAACTTGATATATTTCGTTAATTGGGTGACTGTTATATATTTATCCTTCATGCTCTTCCTCACTGTGATAAATGCCATCTAAAACGGCATTAATCATCTTCGTTACTTTCTCATCACTGTAACGTTTCGACAATTCAATCGCTTCATTAATGGCTACAATCGAAGGCGTATCGGTGTATTTAAGTTCATAGATACCAAGAGAAATAATCGCTTGATCCACTTTATTGAGTCGATCCATCTTCCAACCATCTAAATATTTATTGGCTAAATTAGTAATCTCTTTTTGATTTCTAATAATTCCTTCTACGGAAGAAGTTACAAAATCGTTATCGACTTCTAAAAGATCTTTAATCAAGGCATGATAATCGTATTCTAAATTCGA
>CANRHM010000133.1 GCA_947630415.1 uncultured Bacilli bacterium
CGTCACCAAGTGATGAATGCCGATATTGCTTTAGAATTAGGAATTCCTAAAGAAAATATCATTTTAAAACAAAATGGGGACGTCGCTACTTTCTTAAATGGAAACTTAATTGATGAAATCGATCATGTTCCAGTAGATGATGTTCTAATCGATGGAAAGAGCAATGGTGATATTGGAGAACTGGTTGTTAAAGATCGTGAAATGTTAGGTGAAAACGGTATAGTAATAGTAAGTTGCACGCTTGATAAAGCAACCAAAAACATTTTAGCTGGTCCTGAAATCATGACAAGAGGTTTCATCTTTGTACGAGAAAGCCAAGAATTGATCGATGAAGCAAGAAAAGTATGTAGTGAAATTATTTCATCTTACATCACAGGAGAAACTCACCACCTCGACTATAGTGAAATCAAAAGCGATATTAGAGACCAATTAGGTAAATTCTTCTATCGTGAAACCGAATGTAAACCGATGATTATTACGGTTATTCAAGAGGTCTAAAACGCTTCTTTTATATCTTTTTCTCCCTAGACAAAAGATAGTTTTTATGCTACGATAAACCCCATAAACGAAGTGGGGTTTTTGTATGGGAGTAGAAGAAGATATCAAACAAGTCATAGCATTATTAGAGCAAAAAGATGAGAATTTTCATCCTCAAATGGGCTATGGTAAGTTCTATATTAGAACCAATGAACCTTTATCTTATTACTATCCCCATTTTAAAGTGAAAGATGCTAAAATAATCACCGTTATGGGAAGTGGAGACCATTTACTACAAGCTACCCAAGAAGGAGCCAGGGAAATTGTCTCTTTCGATACCAATCCTTTAACGTACTATTTAACTTCTTTAAAACTAACCGCCATTGAAACGATGGATTTAAAAACCTATCGTCGTTTTTTTGAGCACATTAAAACCACGTTAAATGAAGAAGGATTTGATTTTTTATGTCCTTATTTAAAAGACGATGTACGCATCTTTTGGGAACATCTCTATAAAGAAAAGAAATTCTTTAAAAATAGAAAATATCTCTGTTATTTTCCAATGAATCGTTTTGCCAGTATGAAAACTTTTTTACAACCTCAAAACTATACTTTGTTACAAGAACAATTAAAAAACGTACAACTTCGTTTTATGACCACCAATCTATTTGATTTACCAGAAGCTTTAGAAAAAGAACAAGGGACCTTTGACACCATTTTTCTTTCGAATATTTTTGATTGGTTAGATCGAAAACAAGCCCAAAAATATTCCAATTTTGTAAAAGAAAACATAGCTCCTTTACTAAAACAAGATGGTAAATGTGTGGCCTATAGCGGTATTTACGATTATTATTTTCCACATGAAATAAAAGAATTTGAAACGGTTTCGATGGGAACTAAAGAAACCAATTACAAAGTTTTTATGTACACTAAAAAGTAGAAAGGAGCAAAAGCTATGGATTTATTAGAAAAAGATATTCAACAAGGCATCATTTTTTTAAAAGGCGAAGAACGCGTATTTAGTGCACCTTCTTATGATCATCTTTTTCGTTTTACGAACGAAGCCCTTTCTCTATACTATCAAGATTTAAAAATCAAAGGAAGTAAAGTTTTAACGGTTACAGGAAGTGGAGATCATTTATTACAAGCCGTTCTAAATGGAGCCAAAGAGATTACGGCTTTTGATCAAAATCGGTTTACATATTACTATACACTTTTAAAAATAGCGGCTATTCAAGGACTTGATTATCTTCCTTTTAAACTTTACTTTGACGCTTTTAGTCCTTTGGAATTTAGTCATCGTATTTTTGATACTTTTAAAGATTATTTACCAAATGATGCTTATCAGTTTTGGGAAGCCATGTATAAAGCTGGATTTGAAAAACAAAATATTTATTTAATTGGACCCGGTATTAATGCCAATATTGGAGAAAATACGTATTTAGAAGAAGAACATTTTCGCACTCTAAAGACCCGTATTCATAATGTTTCTTATCGTTTTATTGATAGTCGTTTAGAAAAATTATCATCTTTTTTATCCAGCCAAGATAAGTATGATACGGTGCTTTTATCGAATATTTTTGATTGGTTAGGTACGGACTTAAATCCTTATCTAGAAAAGAATTATATCGCCTTAATCAAAAAAGAGATTGAACCTCATATGGTAGAGGAGGGGAAATGTGTTCTTTACGCTTCTCCTTGTAATCTAACAGTTTCTTGCTTTTCTTTTGCAGAAATCGATTCCAATATTCAAAAGAAAGTTTATCCAAACGCTTACTATACCAATTCCGAAGCAGTCTATACCTATACGAAAAAATAAAAGATCATCTTTGCTCATAGAAAAAAATCCTCTTCATAAAATGAAAGAGGAGAGTGAGCTCATGAATTTATTAAATCAAGATATTAAAAAAGGTATTCAATTTCTAAACCAAAAGAATCTTCCTTTTTATACAACCCGTTATTATCCACCGTATTTTCAAACCAATGAAGCACTATATCTTTATTATCCTTCATTTCCTATTAAAGATAACACTGTTTTAACGGTCGCAGGAAGTGGTGATCATATTTTAGAAGCACTGCATCATGGTGCTAAAAAAATTACGGCTTTCGATCAAAATCGTTTTGCCTATTATATAACGGCTTTAAAAATGGCTTCCCTTGAAAGTCTTTCTTTAGAAGAATATCTTTCTTTTTTTGCGTACCAAGAAGAAAATCCTTTTAATTCTACTTGTTATTATGAAAAAATAAGAAAATGTTTAGTACGGGATACCCGTACTTTTTGGGATCATATGTATCAAAAAGGATT
>CANRHM010000134.1 GCA_947630415.1 uncultured Bacilli bacterium
TTATGGTCCATTATTTTCTTTCTATTTAAAATGCGATTCTTTGCCATCATTTGGATTATTTTCTTAGATATCGTAGTTATCTATATGCTTTACCTATTCTATCGTAAAGAAAAAATATCTTTTTATTTAAACATTCCCTATCTCATCTGGATTCTCTTTGCGACTTATTTAACGATAGGAATCTATCTCTTAAATTAAAACACGAGAAACCTCCCGTGTTTTTAGTTTTCTTTAATTTGATAATAGAGCGTTTCGTTAGTTGTTAACGCAAAGTAGTAGTAACCATCTTCCACAGGTGTAAACGTTTTATAATTTTGTAAGGCCTCTTTTAATTCTTCTATCTCTTCTTCTTTTTGTTTTAATTCTTCCTTTAGTTTTTTATTTTCTTCTTCAAGATTAGAATTATCAATAGGTGTTTTTTCTTCTTTCGGGTAAAGTATTAGATAAGTACCATCATCCGCAATATAGCCATAAGGTATCTTATACCAACGATAACCTTCATTATCGATGATTTCGGTATAGTTATAGATACCTAAATTGATATAACCTAGACTTTCTGCTTTTTTAGTAGGTTCCTTCCGAACATTTAATTTACTTACTAAAACTTCTAATTGATCTACGCTTACGTCTTTTTTTACAGGAGATCCAATATACTTAGGAATGTTCTCCCAAGCAAGTCCTCCTCTATTTTTTATGGTCGTTGTAAAACTAGGATCAATATACATGACTTCTTCAGGAGGATAACTGTCTCCTTTAATGACCCATTTCCCTTTCGAGTTTTCTACCCAAGTCGAGGCATGACCTCTTCCACAGACCAAATGAATATGGTTGGAAGTAGCTCCATCAGTTCCTTCATAACAAATGATACTTCCTTCTGGGATAGTACTTCCTACTCCCCACTTACCAATCATTTCATCGGAATCATTCCAGTGCGTCAAAGTCATAAAGACATAATCGGTGAATTTAGGCGTAATCACTTTATCTACGGTCTCAAGCCAAATAGTGTTGGTAACACTTCCATTCCCTACTCCTCTTTTAGCAATCACTTTTAAAGGAACCCTAGCAAAAACCGCCGATCGATTACCATCGATTCCTGCTACATCAATAGGATAATCTTTGGGCGTACCTGTCGTATGTTCTAAATGCGAATATGTCCCCGTATAACTTTGCGTTACATTTAACGTCTCCATCGGAAAAGTAAAATATTCCATATTCTTCTCCTTTCGTTATAAAATATTCGGAATACGATTATTTGACAACAACAAATGCCATTTCATGCTATAATAAAATTAAAAAGGAGGGCTTTATGGCAAATATTCAAGATTACTTAAAAAAATATGCAACTATCTCTTTTAGTGAATGTCCTTTTAACGAAATGGACAGTGTGTTTTTTACGCAACTATCGTATTTTGATTGGGATAACATTGTTCCTTCTAATCGTAGAAAAATTCCTATGTTAGAAGCTATTTCTTTATTATTAGAAGCAGTCGAGCGAGATGGTCTTAAAAATAATGCTCTATTTATTCGCGGGTGTCTTGCTAACTTAAAACTTTTAAAAAAGAGTACTAGATACCAAAAATGTCAATTTACCTATTATCAAAACAGTATCGATATCAATAAACAATTTGGAGCCCTTTGTATCGAATTAGACCCAAGGACCATCTATGTTTCCTTTGAAGGAACCGACAATAGTGTGAGTGGTTGGAAAGAAGATTTTGCTCTTTCTTATGAATTTCCCATTGATTCCCAAAAGGATGCGATCAACTATTTAAACAAAGTCGTTCGGTGGTGGCATAAAAAAGTCTATGTAGGAGGTCACTCAAAAGGTGGAAACCTTGCCATGGTTGCCTGTATGTATGCCAAGAAATCGGTTAAAAGAAAAATAAAAGTCGTCTATAACCTCGATGGTCCAGGTTTTAGAGGAAATGAATTTACATCCAAGGAATATAAAGAAATGGTTCCTAAATTGAAGATGTATGTCCCTGAAGAAAGTATTATTGGAATGCTCCTTAATACCCCTCCTATTTATAAAGTCATCCAAACATCCGCTCGAGGTATCAGACAACACGATACCAATTACTGGAAATGTTTGGAATCTGATTTAGTAGAAGGAAAACTATCTAAAACGAGTCAAAAATGGGATCAACACATCGCTGGTTGGCTCGATCATTATAACGATGAGGAAAGAAGAAAGATGGTCTACACTTTCTTTGAGATATTAAAAAAAAGTGAAGTAAAAACGTTCGATGGTATTAAATCTTTCGAATGGAAAAAGGTACTAGAAGTCGTTAAACAAATGAGTGAACTAGATGAAGATACCAAGAAATTGTATCTTAAAGCACTTCGTAGTCTATTGTTTTCAAGATAAAAGGAGCTATTCCTTTTTCTTTTGGCATAAACTTACTTATTTGCCGCATAATAAATAGAAAGAACAAAAAAAGTATTGACAATTAAATTTATTTTCCATTATAATTAATAATGTAACTTGTATATGTGCGGATGTAGTTTAATGGTAGAACCTTAGCCTTCCAAGCTAACTACGGGAGTTCGATTCTCCTCATCCGCTCCAGTGACGAATCTGTTCGAACTTTTCGGACATTCAAATATATTTCATCTCTTGAAGGAGATGATTTTTTTATGCAATAAAAATCCCCACAGGACATTTTGGTATATTTGTCAAAATTCCTAGGGGGTTAA
>CANRHM010000135.1 GCA_947630415.1 uncultured Bacilli bacterium
TTTCATCTCCTGCATATAGTATGACTTATTTCCTTAAATTTTATACAATGACTTTTTCAAGAATTATTTACAAAAAATTATTTTTTTCTTTGAAAATTTAATTTTCTATGGTATAATATGAACGAAAAAGGACGTGGTAGTATGCTAGCAGTTTCCTCTATGAAAGGGATAGGTCCTAAGACTTTAGCATTATTAAATAAAATTAATATTCATACGATTGAAGACTTAGTTACCCATTACCCTTTTCGATATGAACTTTTAAAACGAACGGATTTAAAAACGGTCGATGAACAAGACAAAGTCATTATCGATGGAAAGATTGAAAGCATACCTATTTTATTACGCTTTAAAGGTGGACTTAACAAACTTAATTTTCGTTTAGTTACCCCTTCTGGAGTCGTTGGAGTATCCATTTTTAACAGGGCTTTTTTAAAATCGAATTTAACGATTGGTACCAGTGTAATTGCAATTGGTAAATATGATCGAACAAAAAATGTAGTTACAGCATCGGATCTTAAATTTGGGGCTTTATCCAATGAAGCCAAAGTAGAACCGGTATATCATTGTACAAGTGGATTATCTAATAAGAATTTAGCCAATTATATTAATGGAGCCATCATGCTTTACGGAAAAGAAATTCCGGATTACATTCCTCTTAAATACTTAGATAAATATAATTTTTCAAATAAGCGTACTGCTCTTAGTATTGTGCATAACCCTCCATCGATGGAGAAGTTAAAAGAAGCAACCATTCGTCTTAAGTATGAAGAGTTATTTGCTTTTATGTTTAAAATCAATTTTTTAAAGGAACAAAATCATAAAGATAAATTAGGTATTAGTCGTTCTATTGACTTTAAAGAATTAGAGTCTTTTATTAAGAGCCTTCCATTTGAATTAACAAAGGATCAAGAAAAAGCAACGGAAGAAATCATTAAAGATTTAAATAGTAAGAATCGTATGAATCGTCTTCTTCAAGGAGACGTTGGAAGTGGTAAAACAATTGTCTCGGTACTTGCCATGTATGCCAATTATTTAAGTGGTTATCAAAGTGCTTTGATGGCTCCAACAGAGATTCTAGCGACTCAACATTATAATAATATTAAAGAACTCTTTAAAAAGACGAAAGTACACATTGCTTTATTGACAGGTTCCATGACGAAAAAGGAAAAACAAGAAATCTATGATGAACTAGCAAATGGTAAAATCGATATAGTGATTGGTACGCATGCATTGATTCAAGAAGATGTTATTTATCAAAACTTAGGTTTAGTTATTACCGATGAGCAGCATCGTTTTGGAGTTAATCAACGGGCAAACTTAAAGAATAAAGGAATTAAACCGGACGTCTTATATATGAGTGCAACGCCTATTCCAAGAACTTATGCCCTTACGATTTATGGTGATATGGATGTATCGATTATTAAAGAAATGCCTAAAGGAAGAAGACCGGTTAAGACTTATGTAAAATCGGATGCGGAAATCAAAGAAGTCTTAGAAATGATGCACGAAGAATTAAAACAAAACCATCAAATTTATGTCATTGCTCCTTTGATTGAAGAAAGTGAAAACTCCGATTTAACGACGGTAAATGAACTTAGAGATAAAATGAATTTGGCTTTCGGTAGCAAATATCGAATCGATATCATTCATGGTAAAATGGCTTCAGGAGCAAAAGACCTCATCATGCAGGATTTCCTTCAGAATAAGGTTAATATATTGATTAGTACTACGGTTATAGAAGTGGGTGTCGATGTGCCAAATGCTTCCATGATTGTCATTTTTGATGCGAATCGTTTTGGTCTATCAACGCTTCATCAGTTAAGAGGAAGAGTAGGACGAGGAGAGGTAGAATCCAAATGTATTTTAATTGGCTCGACCGATACAGATCGCTTAAAGATTATGGAAGAGACCAACGATGGCTTCTTGATTAGTGAAGAAGACTTTAAACTTCGTGGACATGGAGACTTATTTGGAACTAAGCAAAGTGGTGATATGGCTTTTAAAATTGCGAACGTTCGACAAGACTACAAGATTCTAGTTCAAGCAAGAGATGATTCTAGGGAATACTTGCTTGACACTTCGAATGACAAGGACCCTCTTAAGCAAACCCTTATGGCATCTATAAATGATAATTAGTTTAAAAAAATGTCGAAAA
This sequence comes from uncultured Bacilli bacterium, assembly GCA_947630415.1. Taxonomy (GTDB): domain Bacteria; phylum Bacillota_I; class Bacilli_A; order RF39; family UBA660; genus Faecenecus. The sequence goes on from CANRHM010000135.1 coordinate 2,156, forward strand.
AAAATCTCTTAGAAAGAGGTTTTTTTAATTGACAATTTCACCTTTTCATATTATATTTAGGGTGCGTAGAATAAAACTACGCTGGCTCTTACGGACTAAAGTGTGAGAGCGATTCAACCAAAACCCCCTGAAGGAGCCGAAAGGCTCCACTTTTTGTTTGTTTTAAACTTTATAAAACTTAAATATAATAATTTTTTTCTTACAATTTTAGGTAATAATTAGGTATTAAAATTTTAATTTTTTATAATCAATATAAAAGTCTAAATAATTTTGTTATAATAAAAATGTAAAAGGAGGTTTGTAATGTTAGAAAAAGATTTTAAAGATATAGTATTAAATATTAAAAATGAAATAAAAACAAGCCAAACTAAAACTATGATTGAAGTAAATAAAAATTTAATTATGCTTTACTTTAGACTTGGAAGAATTATTTCAGAAAATAGTAAGTATGGTAAAAGTTTTATTAAAAATGTTTCTACAGAATTAAAATTAGAATTTCCTAATATGAAAGGATTTTCTGAAAG
>CANRHM010000136.1 GCA_947630415.1 uncultured Bacilli bacterium
ACAGAGACTACATTAAGAGCTAGTCTTGCTAAATTTTTATTTTATGCGGACCAGGTTTTTAAGAAAGTCAAAACTTTATCAGGAGGAGAAAAAGTTCGCCTAAAATTGTTTGAACTCATTCAAAAAAATGCTAATTTCTTAATCTTAGATGAACCTACCAACCATATTGATATTGATACCAAAGAAATGCTAGAGGAAGCTTTAAAAGAATACAATGGTACCTTATTGTTTATATCACACGATCGTTACTTTATTAATAAAGTTGCCCAAAGAACTTTAGAAATAGAAGAAAAAAGTATTCATAGTTATCTAGGTAATTACGATGATATGAAAGAACAAAAAGCAAAACGGTTATCCACTCATGAAAATAAGAAGGATGCTAAAAGATAAGATAGGAGAGCAATGGTTGCCCAATGCAGGAAATCATTGCTTTTTTGTATGAATTATGGTATAATGGAACTACTTTTTTAGGGGATGGTTAGAAGTGCGTTATTTATATAAAGATGGAAAAGAATATACGAGAAAAGAAGCCTGTGAAGTTTTTGGCATTAAAAGAAGAACGTTAGATAGACACATGCAAACCTTGAGTTTTATAGAGGCCATCGATGCTTCTTTGAAACACCAACATAGAGATTTAAAAGATTTTACGAATGGAAAAAGTTGTAGGCAGCTAGAAAAAGAACATGGACTTACAGATCACTCTCTAGCAAAATATTTAAGAGCACATCCTGAAGCCTCTTTATCGGATGCGATCCTGGATTTAAAAGGAAGTCAACGAGGTAAGCGAACTGTTTATACCAAAGAACAAAAACAAATGGTATTAGAAGATGGATCTATCAAAGAGGTTCGTGTTACAGACTATGCTCTTCGTTTACAATGTTCTAAAATGACACTTTATAAATATTTAAAAATGGGATACAATTTGACGGAAGCTTCCAATATCATTAAAGCAAATCAACGTAAAGGGTTCCCTGGGAATACCGCTTTTTATTACGATGAAAATACTTCTCTTTATCGTTACTGTTTAGATAAAGGGTATAATTACAGTAGTATTTATGGACGCATTATTCAAGGTTTATCTATTCCACTTGCTATTAAGTCCTATGTTGAAGAAGGGCAAGGACGACCTAAACATTGGAAACATGAATATCATGGGGTTTTGCTATCTAGTATTTTAAGAAGATATGGGATTGATTATGCTTTTGTTTTTCATGAAGTGAATAATGGAAGTACTTTGGATGAAGCACTTGAAAAATATGTTTTTAGAAGTACCAGTAGTCACGATGTGAAAGAGAAAAAAATCATGTTAGAATTCTACCGTCTTCTTGAAACCTATCCTTCAAAAGAACGATATGAATTATTAAATAAAAGTACTTTGGGAAATGATCAGAAAATGTTCTTGGAAGAAAAGTACAACGAATTAAGTATTGTTAAACGCGATTTGACTTTACTAGCTCTTTATCAAATAGGAGAAAGTTTGCCTGATGATGAAAAGGAAAATTATTTTTTAGAGAATCAATTTACTTCTTTTGAAAAAGCATATGTACAAAAAGTGTTGATGAGTGGGTTAGAATTATCCGCAAATCAAGGCCAAAATCAGGATGGAGAGTTGACTAATTCGGCTGTTTTATACTATAATAGGCCTAGTAAAGGAAATCTTCTAAAGTAAGAAAATCTTCATCCTTTCGGATGATTTTTTCTTTTTAGGAGAGGATAGAAAGTGGAGGGAATCCTTATGAAATTAGATGTGAGAGATATCTATATCGATTTAGAAAAATACTTAGGGAAGGAAGTTACCATCGATGGTTGGATTCGTAACCACCGTAAACAAAAAGAGTTTGGCTTTATCGATTTTAACGATGGAACTTACTTTAAGAGTATTCAGATTGTATATGATAATGCCTTAAAAGATTTTGATGATATTCAAAAGTTAAGAGTAGGTTCTGCACTTGAAGTAGTAGGGGAGGTTATCTCATCTCCTAGTAGTGGGCAAGCCTTTGAAGTACGTCTTAAGAAGTGGACGCTTTTAGGTGATAGTCCTGAAGATTATCCTATTCAACCAAAACGTCATACCAGGGAATTCTTAAGAGAACAAGCCTATCTTCGCCCTCGTACCAATTTGTTTGGAGCGATTTTTAGAGTACGAAGTGTCGCTGCAATGGCGATTCATGAATATTTTCAAAGTCATAACTACGTCTATGTGCATACACCTTTAATTACGACGGCTGACTGCGAAGGTAGTGACCAAATGTTTAAAATTACAACCCTTGATTTTAATCATCTTCCTATGAAAGATGGAAAAGTTGATATGAGTAAGGATCTTTTTGGTAAAACGGCTTTTGTAACCGGTACAGGACAACTTCACGGTGAAGCTTTTGCTATGGCGTATAAAAAGATTTACACTTTTGGACCTACTTTTAGAACCGAGAAATCAAACACTAAAACGCATGCTAACGAATTTTGGATGATTGAACCGGAAATTGCTTTTTGTGATTTAGAAGGTTTAATGGATATTGAAGAAGAAATGTTAAAGTACGTTGTTTCTTATGTACTAGAGCATTGTGCGATTGAAATTGATTTCTTTGATCAATTTGTAGAAAAAGGATTAAAAGAGAAATTGACGAAATTAGTAAACGCAAAGTTTGT
>CANRHM010000137.1 GCA_947630415.1 uncultured Bacilli bacterium
GTAATGGTATAGGTTTTATCTTGAAAAGTAAAAGTAATTTCTGTCTTATCACTATAAAAATAGGTTTTATCTATCACTAAGTCGGCATCTTTTCTATACCCATATGTAAGAACCTTTTGTTTGCAATAAGAACGCACCTTATCGTATGACGGATCATCGATATTTAAAACCGAAGTCCCTTTCTCTTTTGTTTTAGCAAACAATTGACATTTACATTCAATATAATTTTCACGTGTTTTATGAATATTTAAATGGTCTTCCGTAATATTGGTTAAAATCGTTACATCGAAAGAAAACGTATCAAGGCGATGTCTATAGAAAGCTTCGGAAGAAGTTTCCATACTAACGTACTTACAATCCGCATCTAGAAATCGTTTTAAATAAGGATACATTCGGTCTACATCAGGAGTCGTGTTTCGAATCATTTCTTTGTGGTCTTTATAGGCTATACCATTGGTACCAATATAGGCGCAATCTTCTCCCAATAAATCTTGTACTAATTCGGCAACGGTCGTTTTCCCATTGGTTCCAGTCACCCCAATGAGGGATAGTTTTTGATCAGGATAATCATAGAATTTAGCCATCAATAACGCTAGTTCCTTGTTGGTATCTTCCACATAGATAACGGGCACAGCTACGTCTATTTTTTTACTTGCTACAATAGCAACTGCTCCATGATGAATGGCATCTTCTACAAAATCGTGCCTGTCACAATTGACTCCCATGGTGCAGACAAATAAATCGTTTGGTTTTACTTCTTTTGAATTCATTTTAATGCCTTCGATTTCGATATCGTAAGGAACATCATATAAGTCATTTAACTTTTTCATCTCATCACCTTCAATAAAACTTCTAATCTTAAGATCTCTTTTTGTTTTGGATCCACTTTATATAGAGCAAGCAAATTTTGATTCTGATCATAGATACGTACCCTTTCACTATATCCATGATTCTCTAAAGGTGCTCCATTTAAGACCTTTTTTACTTCTTCATCTAAAATAACATAACTAGGATAAGCGTCTAATAAAGTATCCATCGGAATAAGCGGTGTTTCTTTGGTCACCTTTTCCAAAGGAATACAACTAGAAACTTCTATATTCCCTTGCATAGTCCTTCGTAATGATTTCATTGTACAATCGATGGAAAGCTTTGCCCCAATATCTCGAATTAAACTTCGAATATAGGTTCCTTTACTTACTTTTACGCGGAAAGTAAACGTTTTAGAAGCAAGTGAAAGAAGTTCGATTTCTTTTATTTCGACAGTCCTATGTGGAAGCGTTACTTTTTCTTTGTTACGAGCATACTCATAAAGTCTTTTTCCATTTACACGAACAGCAGAGTACGACGGAACTTCTTGGTCAATCGTTCCTAAAAAAGAATTTAAAGCAGAAACTAATTCTTCTTTGGTAGGAGGAGTAAAAGTACTTTCTTTAAGCACCTCTCCGGTAATATCTAAGGTATCTGTCGATAATCCCATCTGGACTTCTGCTACATATTCTTTTTCTTGAGATGTAACAATATCAATTAGTTTGGTTGCTCTTCCTAACGCAACTACTAAAACACCCGTAGCAAGGGGATCTAGGGTTCCTGTATGTCCTACTTTTTTAATGCCATAAATAGACGAAATCTTATTGACTACTGCTCTACTCGTGCTATCTATACTCTTATCTATTAATAAAAAGCCATCCATGCTACCCCTTCTTTTACTTATCTTGTTCTTTTAACTCCTTGATTTTATTCTCGATTCTGTTTCCATATTCGATGGAGTCATCGTATAAGAATCTTAATTCTGGTGTATGTCTAATTTCTACTCGTTGACTTAATACACTTCGAATAAAAGAGGATGCTCCATTTAAGGCTTCTAGCGTACTTTCTTTTTTTGCTTGATCCAAGACGGTTACATAGACTTTACAAAAACTTAAATCGGATGTAATATCACATCCTGTTACAGTTACAAACTTAATATCTTCATCTTTTATTTCATTTTGTAAGATAAAACTGATTTCTTTTACAAAATTACTATTGAGTCTTTCTAGTTTTATATGATTCATGTGGAATTCCTCCTTACTTAAACTACTTTCATTGTATCAAAAGTACGAAAGGAATGCTACTATTTTATTGTCTACTTTACGAATCCTTTCTTCTATAAGTACATAATTTTTTAATTTTGGTCTAGAATAAAATAGAAAGATATTTTAAAAAGTAGTTGAAAAACCTTATAATCTTTGTTATAATCAGTATTGTCAAAAACGAAATGGCGAGATAGCTCAGCTGGCTAGAGCGTTCGGTTCATACCCGAAAGGTCGAGGGTTCGATCCCCCCTCTCGCTACCAATAGAAGTCAAAAGTACAAATCAATGTACTTTTTTTATGTCCTTTCGGGTATTTCGAATTAAAGATATAAACTTGTAAAAAGAAGATTTTTATGCTATATTAAATATGTAGAGGAATTCTACATATAATAAAAAAGGAACACCTAATTTTGACTTGTTGGGTGTTGCCTATAGACTTCACCTAATTCAAGTTATTGAGTTAGGTGCTTTTTTTATTTTAAGATTACAAATAGTAATACTATCAATAAAAAGTTCATGATAAGCAAAGAAGAGATTAAAAAATCTTTTTTTGTCATATCACATCGCCT
>CANRHM010000138.1 GCA_947630415.1 uncultured Bacilli bacterium
TGAGGGGCGTCAGACAAACTTCTCACATAAATAAAAGAAAATAGAAAGAGAGGTATGTCGAGACGTCTACTCGACTGATGCCGATGAAAGATGATGAAATTTTAGACCTAGAAGAAAATGATACTAAAGCGGAAGAAGTATTAGATAACGAAGAGGATACGAGTGACGTTCCATCGTATGTCAAAAAAGATATCTTTGGAAACAATACTTTTAGTATGATTGAACGATATGGCGAAAATTATTGTAAAAAAGAATATGTGACGAACCCTGCTATAGGACGAGATCGTGAAATTAAAGAATTAATTTTGATTTTATTGACCCCTGAAAAAAGTGCTATTTTAACCGGTAAGCCTGGTATTGGTAAAACGAGTATAGTAGAAGGTCTTGCTTATCGTATTCAGAAAAACGAAGTTCCAGAAGCTTTACAAGGATATGACATTATCAATATTAAAACACCTTCTTTACTAGGAAGTATGCCCAATGGTGAATCTAGAATTCAGACCCTTATTGATGAACTTAAACAAATGGAAAAAGTCATTCTCTTTATCGATGAAATTCATATGTTAATTGGTGCCACCGATCAATCGTCTTTGGACTTTGCTAATATCTTTAAGGAAGGTTTAGGAAGAGGTAGTATCAAAGTGGTAGGTGCTACTACAACGGAAGAATATGAACGTTATATTTTACGTGATAAAGCATTTACTAGACGTTTCCAAAAAATAGAAGTATTAGAACCTAATCGTGAAGAGACCATCGACATCATGATGGGAACACTTCCAAAGATTGAACACCAAACCGGATGCAAGCTTAAATATTCTTCTTTCAAACAATCCCAAATTATAGGCTTTATCGTTGATTTAACTTCGGAGTATAAAAGAGTCTATGAGATTGGGTCGCGTTATCCAGATATTTCACTTACTTTATTGAAACAAGCTTTCTCTTATGCGGTGTTTGATAACCGAAATGAAGTAAATATTTTTGATATTAGATCCGCTATACAAGATAGCAAGAATGTTTATCCTGATGTTATTACAAAAGAATTAGTACATTTCGATGAAATGTTTAAAGATTTAATTCAAGAAGAAAAAGAAGTTCAATAGAAGATTTACTTTATGAGTGAAATATTAAATGCTTTTTAAATAGTTATTTATTGATTTATCTATTGACTTTTTCATTTTAAAGAGGTACTAGAGGTAGAAAGGCACTAACTATCGCGGATTTTGGTTTACCAATTTCTTAAGTGTAGGATTTTTAATCTGATGAGATGTCCAAGTGGTGCAAGGACATAGTATCTCAAACCATACCCTAGTTGGTATGGTTTTTTTTATGTACTAGGAATTTGCTTGGAAAATGTGTTTAGAGAAAAATAGATTGTTACAAATTAACAATAATCAAGGATTTTAATTAAAAAAATAGTCTATTTTCATAGGACAAAAATAAATAGAAAATTTTATTAAAAATAAGTTGACTTACAAACGTATGTATGATATGTTGATATTGGGGATGATGGTATGAAAATTTATCAAGCTTATCATTTTCGAATGTATCCTAATCAAGAACAACAAATAAAGTTAAATCAGTTCTTGGGTACTTCTAGATTTATTTATAATCATTATCTTTCATTAAAAGAGAGAACTTATAAAGAAGAAAGGAAGAATCTTTCTTTAAGTGATTTAAAAAAAGATTTAGTTCCTTTACAACAAGAATACCCTTGGTTAAAAGAAATAGATAGTATGATCTTAAGAAGTAGTTTAGATGATTTAGATAAAGCCTATCTTGGTTTCTTTCAAAAGAAAAATGGATATCCTAAATATAAGAGTAAAAACAATCATGAAAGTTATCGTACTTTATGTCTAAGAAGTACCTATAAAGGAAAAGAATATCAAAATATAAAGATAGATTTAAAGAAGAAAGAGATAACTTTACCTAAGTTAACTCCCATTAAAATAAGAGGATATCGAAAATTAGAAGATTTTCCCTATAAGATTCTAAATGTAACTGTAACCAAAGAAGCAAATAGATATTATGTGAGTGTATGTGTAGAAAAAGAAATACCTTCTTTATCTTTTGAAGGAAGAAAGATAGTAGGAATCGATTTAGGAGTAAAAGATTTAGTTATTACAAGTGATGGGATAAAATATAAAGCGTTAGAGAATATCAAGAAATTTGAAAGAAAGATAAAAGGATACAACAAGATGTTAGCAAGAAGTGAAAAGGGAAGTAATAACCGTGAAAAGATCAAGATAAAACTAGAAAGAGTTTACCAAAAGATGAGAAATGCAAGGAAATACTATACGCATTATATAACGAGTCAAATTGTAAAAGAGAATGATATTATCGTATGTGAAAAGTTAAAGGTCCAAGAAATGATTATGAAAGGGACAAGGAGTTTATCACGAAGGATAGCAAGTAGTTGTTTAGGAGAAATCCTAAGGCAGTTAAAATATAAAACAGAGTGGAATAACAAAAGACTTTATCAAGTAGATACATACTATCCAAGTAGTCAGCTATGTAATCATTGTGGAGCAAGAAATGAAGAAGTAAAAAATTTAAACATACGAGAATATGAATGTAAGAAATGTGGTTGGTTATTAGATCGAGATATCAATGCAAGTATAAATCTATTGAC
>CANRHM010000139.1 GCA_947630415.1 uncultured Bacilli bacterium
AACACTTCATTGGATAAAGTATTATCGTTTTGTAAAATAGAATCAATAATTCCCGTTAGACTTTCATCATCGAGTCTTACCACCGTACAACCGGAAACGAGTAAAGTTACTAAAAGTAGTATTACGATTTTTTTCATAACTCACCTACTCTATATATTATTATAACAAATTTTGCCTAGAAATAAATACATTTTTCATTTATTTTACGTTTCGCTTGCTTTTTACTTGTTCTTTTGTTGCTTCAATATAATAAATAGGAAGTCCCTGATCCGTAAATTTATCTTCAAACTCCGTTGTAATCAAATCATCATGGGTCCCATGTAAGTCTAAAGATACTTCTTGCAAGAGATACCCATTTTGACTAAAGGACACCAGTGAATACGTAAAAAGATCTTTATTATCGGTTCTCTGATAGAGATGAACGTCACCGATAAACAAACTAGGATATTTTTCTAGAAAGATGGGACTAGTGAGCCTTCTTAGAGCATGTCTTTTCTTAGGCCAAGGATCGGAAAAGTTTAAATAAAGCGTATCGATTTCATGATCAAACATCTTATCAATCTCATTTGCATTTCCCCTTATAACATAAAGGTTAGTAAGATCTTTTGGAATTTTTTCAAGGGCCCTGGCAAGGACACTATCATACTTTTCAATTCCAACAAAGTTAATATCAGGATACTTCTTAGCCATTTCTATTAAGAACTGTCCTTTTCCCATACCGATTTCTAAATGAATAGAGTGATTATTCTCAAACTTTTCATGCCATTTTCCAAAATAAGTTTTTCCATCGTAAATCAAAAAAGGACTATTTCTTAAAATTTCTTCCTTATTGGCAACATTTCGAAGGCGCATACTTTCTCACCATTTATTATTATACTAGGAACCAAATGCTTTTTTCAACATATATTAAATTGAAAAGGAGAGAAAATATGAATAACTTCCAACCCCCTTATGGATGGAATCCGAACATGGGACAAAATCCTATGAACCCCTGGCCAAACAACAATCAAGGAAATTGTAATTGCAGTAATGAAGTTAAAAATCTAGAAGGAAGAATTAGTCGCATGGAAAGACAACTTCGAAGATTAGAAGAAAGAGTCAACCGGATCGATCAAAGTTACCCTTCTGCTACCCCTTATAATGATAACTACAATAGTAACTATTCCCAAGGCTACAACATGATGTAAAATACGGAAAAATTCCGTGTTTTTTTATGATATAATAGGTGGAAAGAGGTGAAGGCGGATGGAACTTAAAAATATAACCTTACATTTTGGCTTACAGACGGTCTTCGACGAAGTATCCATCTATCTTCCCGAAGGTGAAAAAGTTGGTATTGTAGGTGTGAATGGAGCGGGCAAGACCACCTTATTTAGGCTGTTACTAAAAGAAATAGAACCGGATCATGGTACCCTCTTTTTTCCGAATAAACTAAGAATGACGTATCTTCCACAAGTAATTACCGATGAAATTCCTTCCAGTGATATCTCTGTTTTAGACTATCTCCTAACAGGTAGACCTATTCAAAAAATAGAAAATGAGATTACTTCTTTATATACCCACATGATGGAAAAAAGCGAAAAAGAACAAAACAAAGATTTAAAGAAAATCGAGAAACTAGAACAAGAACTCGATTACTATGAACCTTTAAAAGCCGAAAGTGAACTTTTAAAATTGATTGAAGGTTTTAAAATGGATGACAAACTATTAGACCAAAAACTTTGTACCTTATCCGGAGGTCAAAAATCTAAAGTAGCCTTTTTAAGACTGCTCTACAGTAAACCCGATTTTATATTACTGGATGAGCCGACCAACCACTTAGATGAACAAACCAAAGATTATGTCATCTCCTATTTAAAAAATTATCCTGGCACTATCTACATCATTTCGCACGATACCCTATTCTTAAATGAAATTACGAGTAAGACTTTATTTATCGACAAAGTCCATCATACGATGGAATTGTTTGATGGAAACTATTCTAAATTCATTCGTCTTAAAGAAGAACGCGAAAAAAGAATCGAAAAAGAAGCCGAACAACAAGCCAAAGAGAAACAAAAATTAGAAGAGATAATTGCAAGATACATTCATGGAAATGAAAAGAAAGCAAAAATTGCGAAGGACCGACAAAAGAAACTTGCACGATTATTGGAAAATGAAGTCGTTGTGGAAAAGAAAAGTAAGAAAACGTCTTTAAAACTTTCGATGGAACGAGAAAGTACCCTATTTCCCATTAAACTGGAGAATGTTTCGTTTAAATACAACAAAAATGATAAACGAAATCTTTTATATAAAATCAGTTTTGAAATTCCAAGAGGTGAACGTTTCTTGATTGTAGGAGAAAACGGTGTTGGAAAATCGACCTTGTTAAAACTGATTGTAGGACTTCTTTCGCCCGATCAAGGAAAAATTATCCTAGGACCCAAGACCGATATTGCTTATTATGCTCAAGAGCATGAACAACTAGATCCCAATCAAAACTTAATCGAGAACTTAAGTGAATTCAATTTATCTGAACACGAAGCACGAGGAGTTCTTGGAAAATTCCTTTTTGAAAACGAATAAAACTTTTCGGACTGGAAAAATGGTACAACAC
>CANRHM010000140.1 GCA_947630415.1 uncultured Bacilli bacterium
GATCAGTACCTTCAAGTTTTTTAGCAGCTTTTTCTAAAGACGTCATTTCAACACCACATTGACCAGCAGCATATTTTAATTCTTGATAGTATTTAGTACCTATTCCCATACGGATACTACCTTTGTCTATCTCGTCAGCAGTACTAGCAGTTTTATTACTTAAAGCTACTAGACCACCAACTGCAGCAGATGTTCCTGTAACAATTGCAGTTCCTACTTTAGCAGCTGACTTAACCATAGAACCAACGGAAGAAGCAAAACTCTTTTCAGAAGCTTTACCCTTATTTGTAGTTTCGTCGATAGCACTATTAGCTTTTTCGTTGTCGATAAAAATAGAACCATATAAGCTGAAAATACTAGCCATTACTTACACCTCCTATAAACCATAATCTTTTTTAATTTCTTCTGCGCTTCGCATTTTTCTTCCTGGCGTTTCAAATTGAGGTATAAAATCGCTCCCAGATATTTTTTTAACCACTTCATTTATTAAAATAGGTATTTCGTTCTCTTTTTTAATAGCATTATCCAAACACTCAACCAATAAAAAAGAGGACATATCCTCAAATTTTTCTATACCACCATAATGCTTATATAATATTCGTAGGACCTCCGCAGTTCCGATACCTACGCTTATGCTAAAAAAGACCCAACTCCGTCAAGTTTAGCTATACTTTTAAATATAGGAACAATATTTTCTTCGGAAGCTTTTTCCAAAGCTTGTTCATAATCTTTTTCATACTGTTTATCTAATTGTTGTTGTTTCGCTTTTGCGTCCTCAGGACCAGTGTGATTAAGATCACTATCTGGATCATATATATAATTTTTCTTATTAGGTAAATAATTCATATAAGAAGCTACAAAGGTATAAACTTCTGTTTCACATTTGTAAATATTAGCTATTAGTAAAGCTATAACTTCTTTCCCTAATTCTTCATTATCTTTTAATTCATTACCAGTATTAATTTCAAGCTTTTTAAGTTCATCTTTTATTCCCATTTTATCAATAATTTCACTTAACATTATTAAATATTTTGTTTTCATTTGTTCTCCCTTCTATTTACTCGCATATAAATTATTCTTCCTTTTGTTATCGCTCAAATAGAAAACAAAAAGAAGAATAAAGTATTATGCTCTAATCTCCTTTAGTAATAGGACATTCGTCGCTATCAGTAATTTTAAATAATCTACTATCGTCGTCAATAGTATAATGAGGTATAAATTCAAGACTATGTTCATTTTCAGCTTTAGAAACAGCCTTATATGTAAATGCTCCTTCATGTAAGCCATAATTGAAAGTAAGTGTCTTATATGTTTTATCTAACATTTGAGTAACAACATCAATAGTCTTTATGTATTGTTGTTGATCTATAACACCAAAATCACCTTGTTCGATAGTTTTTTTATCTTCACTTAATTTTGCATTAGGTAAGGCATGCATTAAAGATTCTTGACTACAACAAAGAGAAGTAACTTTAACGGTAGCGTCTTCACCATCTTTTACTTGCATACCAGCAGTTTTACCACGTCTACCGTCGAATTCTATATCTCTAATTTCTGGAGTTATAGTAACTTCAACACCCCCACGTGTAGGCCCTAGTATTTCTTCATTTTCTTGGCCTAAATTTAAGACAACTATGCCCTCATCAATTTGTATTTTTTTAACTTCATTTTCAGTAAATACTCTTAACATTTGTAACACCTCCTAAAAAATTCTTGCACTAAATGTTATTTTTTTTCTTATAAGTTCAAATTCTGGATCGTCTACATCCTTTTGCGTTTCAAAATGTACGACAGCTCTTTGCTCTTTAAAGATTAGTCCATCTAATTTATTAATTAAATTTTCTATTTTTCTTTCAAGTTCTGGACCTGTTTCTGGTTCACTAGACCATATATTTATATCAAAATATACTAAAGTACCATATCTTAATTTACTATTAACAGGATCACTAATAACACCATAAGGAAAAGGAGCTGTCTTTTTAGCACTATCAAAGTAGAGATTTAATATGTTATTTTCATTAACGTATTTTTGTAATGCGATAAAAAAATCACTATAATTATACATCTTCGTCTTCCTCACTTTCTTCAATTTTTCCGCCAGCTTCTTCAATAGTTTTATTTAATTCGCTTAAATAACTTTCTTGAGCTTCGCGAATAGCGTCAATGTTATCAAAGACACTATTTCTTAAAGTAGCTTCTCCTCGTAGGCCTGGATGTTCTACGCTTTTACCATAATCAATAACTCCATCTGTTAAAGTTTTTGCTTTAGTAATTGATATAGTATGAGCTTTCACACCAAATTCAACCCATGCGGGGTTAGCGTGTGAGGGAGTTTTACCTTTCTTTTTGGCCCTACTTTTAGAATAGTAACCAATTTGTAATTCTGGTTGACCTGTATTTTTATCAATTCTTGCCCAATAACCAATTTGCTTAGCTAACCTTCCGGTATATTTCCTAGTATTTCCTTTTAAGACATTACCAGCAACTTTACCAGCGGCACGTAACGCAGATTTAGAAAGTTTAACCATAGTATCTTTAACTTCTTT